>JAFAGF010000078.1 GCA_023422975.1 Pseudomonadota bacterium | reverse complement strand
ACTCACCGCCCCAGGCTGCGCTGAAGCCGGGGCAGGCACTGGCCTGAACAAGCCCAGTGCCTTTTTTCATTGCCGCGCCACGTGCGGGCAAATTCATGGAGAGCATCCCGTCATGACGAACTGGCAGGATTTCAAGCAGGCGTACCTGGTGCGCTTTTGGTCACCCGTGCCCGCGGTGATCGCGGCAGGCATTTTGTCGGCCTATTACTTTGGACTGACCGGCACCTTCTGGGCCGTCACCGGGGAGTTCACGCGCTGGGGCGGACATATCTTGCAATTTGCCGGTGTCGACCTGAGCCACTGGGGCTACTTCCAAGTCATCGGCCTGGAAGGCACACCACTGACCCGCGTGGACGGCGTGATGATCATCGGCATGTTCGTGGGCTGCATGGCCGCTGCGCTGTGGGCCAATAACGTCAAGCTGCGCCTGCCCAACCACCGCATCCGCGTATTTCAAGCGATTGTGGGCGGCATCATTGCCGGCTTTGGCGCCCGCCTGGCCATGGGCTGCAATCTGGCGGCCTTCTTCACCGGCATCCCCCAGTTCTCGCTGCACGCCTGGTTTTTTGCGATTGCCACAGCCATTGGCTCACTCGCAGGTGCCAAGGTCAGCCTGCTGCCCCTCTTTCGCATTCCGGTGAAGCTGCAGAAAGTGACCGCCGCCCAGCCACTGTCAGCCCGCGAAGCCCAGGCCAAGCGCCGCTTTCGTATCGGCATGGCGCTGTTCCTGGCCTTTGTGGTATGGGCTGTGGCCAAGATTTTTGATGCTCCCAAGCTGGGCTTTGCCGCGCTGTTCGGCCTGGCTTTCGGCCTGATCATCGAACGCGCCCAGGTGTGTTTCACCTCGGCCTTCCGTGACCTGTGGATCACCGGGCGCACGCAAATGGCCAAGGCCATCATCTTTGGCATGGCAGCAGGCACCATCGGCGTGTACAGCTATGTGCAACTGGGGCTGGACCCCAAGGTGTTCTGGGCCGGCCCCAACGCCGTCATCGGCGGCCTGCTGTTTGGTTTTGGCATTGTGCTGGCCGGTGGCTGCGAAACCGGCTGGATGTACCGCGCCGTAGAAGGCCAGGTGCATTACTGGTGGGTGGGGCTGGGCAATGTGATCGGCTCCACCTTGCTGGCCCTGGTCTGGGACGACCTGGCCCCCGCCATTGCCATCAACTACGACAAGGTCAACCTGCTCCAAGCCCTGGGTCCGCAAGGCGGTCTGGTCGTGACCTATGGGATGCTGGGCATCTCTTTGGCACTGGTGATCTGGTGGGAAAAGCACTTCTTCGCCCAAAAATCCCGCCGCGCACAGCAAGCCGCACTGGCTGCCAACGAAATTTAATTCCCCATTAGGAAGCACCCATGTCTGCCTACACCCCTGACTTTCGCCTCGATATGGTGGGCGAACCCTGCCCCTACCCCGCCGTTGCCACACTGGAGGCCATGCCCCAGCTGCAGCCCGGCCAGATTCTGGAAGTGGTCTCGGACTGCCCCCAGTCCATCAACAACATCCCGCTGGATGCCCAAAACCACGGCTATGAAGTGCTGGAAATTCAACAAGATGGCCCGACCATCCGCTATCTGATCCGCCGCTGACCCCCAGGAGCTGCACCATGGCACAACACATCGTTTTCATCGTGCACGCCGCGCCCTATGGCAGCGAGCGCTGCCTGTCTGCCCTGCGCGTGGCCAACACCTTGGCCGGGCGTGATGACGCCCCCGAGGTCAAGCTGTTTCTGATGTCGGACGCAACCGTGGTGGGCCTGCCCCACCAGCACGACGGCGCGGGCAGCGGCCTGCAAGCCCAGGTGGAGCAACTGGTGCAAGCCGGCGCCAGCATTCGCCTGTGCCGCACCTGCGCCCTGGCGCGCGGGCTGGCCGAGCTGACGCTGATTGACGGCGTCTCGATCGGCACCCTGCCCGAGCTGGGTGACTGGATCATGGCCGCCGACAAGGTCATCACCTTCTAAGCGCCGGTCACGCCCGCTGCCAGGCCTGGGTGTGGGGCAAAGACGCTCCGCGACACCGCAGCCAGCACGCGCATGTGGCAAAGCGAAGCAACGACCGATCAACGGCGGTGGAAACAGCGCTCAATTTTTCTGCACTCAAGATTCAGCATGTTTTAAGCCGCTAGCGCTTATGGATGCTACGTTAGCAACTCCACTTTTTCACTTTTCACAGGCGCAAGGCGGCCCGCTGGCATGCCTGCCCCTTGCGCCCGCAGCCACTTTATGCGGCGTAGCTGAACGTGCTTTGCGCGGGCTGCACCAATCCGCTGGCCATTTGGTAGGCCAAATTGGCCGCTTGCACGAATGCATTGCGGGCGTTGCTGCCCTCTTTGGTGCTGGCGGCACGGCTGTCCGACGCCGTGGCAGAGGCCGCCTCTTCCGCAGCCTCTTTCAGTGCGCCGGCCAAGCGCTCGGACGCCGAGACGACGCCGTCCTCATTGGTATCCAGCTCATCGTAGGTGGTACTGCTGGATGCACCGCCCGCAGCGGTGCCGCCCGCTCCACCAGCCCCGGATGCGGCTTGTGTGCTTTCAGCCGCTGTGTTGCTGGCTGTGCTGCTGGCTGTGCTGCTGGCTGTGCTGCTCGTGCTCGCAGCGGCTGGGGGAGCAGGCATGGCGCCACCCTCTTGGGGGCGCGCTGCGTCAAACTCCGTCTCGCTCAACGCACCATCCCCATCCCCATCGCTGTCCAAGGCCGAGAACATGGCCTGCGCATCGTCTTCACTGACCGCGCTGCCGCTCATGTCACTCATCAGCGCCTGCAGTTCGCTGCTGTTCACGCTGCCCGAGCCATCGCCATCAACTTTGCTGAACAAGTCATCGCCCGCACCGCCGCTGCGCGACTG
>JAFAGF010000041.1 GCA_023422975.1 Pseudomonadota bacterium | reverse complement strand
GCCAGCGAGCTCAGCGAGTCAAAGCCCGTGAACGAGAAGCACAGAATGGTGGCGCCCGTGATCAGTGCGCCAATTTCGGTGCTGGCGCTCCAGAAGGGGTTGAAGCTCCACAGCGCATCGGCGCCTTGCTCGGCGATGTCGCCCAGGGCGTTCTGGCCGGCGTACAGCTTGGTGTAGATGAGGTAGGTAAAGATGCCGATGACCAGCAACTGCACCACCACGATGAGGCTGTTGAAGTTGGCCACAAAGCGTGCACCGCGCAGGTTCACGCCCACCATCAACAGCGACAGGCCAATGATCCAGACCCAGTGGTTGACGTCCGGGAACAGTTCTGTGAGGTAGATGTTTGCCAGCAAGATGTTGACCATGGGAGACAACAAATAATCCAGCAAGGAAGACCAGCCCACCATAAAGCCCGCATTGGGGTGGATGGACTTTTGCACATAGGTGTACGCAGAACCCGAGGAGGGGTGTTTGCGGATCATGTGGCCGTAGCTGATCGATGTCAGCAACACGGCGATCAACGCAATCATGTAAGACGTGGGTACGTGCTGCAGGCTGTCTCTCGACACCATGCCGAACGTATCCAGCAACGTCATGGGCTGGATGTAGGCCAGGCCGATGATGATGACTTGCCACAGGACAAGTGTCTTTTGGAGTTTGGCGACTCCATGGGAATCATGATGGGTGGTCAATTTACTTCTACCTCTTAGAAAAATCAGGGAGCGGTGAACTCGGGTGGCTTCGCCTTGGGGCGATCGGGAAGCTGTGTCATATGCAGCGCGTGGTTGGAAAAGCGGTGTGTACTTCTGTCAGGCATAAAAAGTGGCCTCTGTGGGCCTGTTTTCTTCATCGGATATCGCCAGCGGCAACAGCACATCGTGAGACGGCTGCATGACGCGGCGATGTAAAAGCCCCGCTACGAAGTGACGCATAGCGGGGCTTTGATGTCGCTCTCGTGCGTTCCAGGCGGTCACTTGCCGGGTGGAAGGCAAGTGCGCATGCGCTGGCGCGCGCGATTCGGGGCGGATTCTAGCACCAGGTGTTCGCCTTGTAACAGTCACAAAAAGTCCACGCCTGTCGCACAAGGAATTGCTGGTTTTCATGGATTTGATAGCTGTTGCCGCAAGTGCTTGCTGTTTTGTGGTGTGTTTTTGCTTGGTAATGCACTAGTAATTAGCGCTGGTAGCTATCTTTTTGTGATTTTTTGCAAGAAAAAAGCCCTTGGCAGTGACCAAGGGCTTGCAGGATGTGTGCCAGTGCGCATGCGTTTGCGGGCGCTAGTGGCAGGCGGTCTCAGGACTAAAAGCCCAGCAGCACAGAGCCTTGGAATTGCTTTTCCACAAAGGCACGGGTTGACTCGGACTGGTAGGCCTTGACCAGCTTGGTGGCCCAAGGCTGCTTCACGTCGGCTTCACGCACCGCCAAGATATTGACGTAAGGGCCGTCAGCACGCTCCAGTGCGATGGCGTCCTTCTTGGGGTTCATGCCGGCAGACATGGCGAAGTTGGTGTTGATGGCGGATGCATCCAGATCATCCAGCGAGCGGGGCAGTTGCGCGGCATCCAGCTCGACAAAGCGCAGCTTCTTGGGGTTCTCTGCCACATCCAGCGGGGTGGCCTTCAAGCCTGCATTGGGCTTGAGCTTGATCAGACCTTGCTCTTGCAGCAGCAGCAGCACGCGACCGCCGTTGGTGGGGTCGTTGGGAATGCCGAACTTGGCGCCTTGCTTGAGCTCATCGAGCTTTTTGACCTTCTTGGAGTACAAGCCGATGGGGAAATTGACGGTATTGGCCAGCTTCACCAGCTTGTAGCCACGGTCTTTGATCTGGGCGTCCAGATAGGGCGTGTGCTGGTAGCTGTTGGCGTGCAAATCGCCAGAGGCCAAGGCGGCATTGGGCTGCACGTAGTCACTGAACTCAATGATTTGAATTTTCAGTCCATCTTTCTCCGCCACTTGCTTGACGTGCTCCATGATCTGGGCGTGAGGGCCTGCAGTGACGCCTACCTTGATGGCATCTTGCGCATGTGCGCTGAAAGCACCGGCTGTCGCAACAGCCAGTGCAGCTTGAATAAATAGACGTTTGTTCAGCATCTCGAACTCTCGAAAAAGGATGTGTGCACTGTAATGCGACTTCCTTATGATTTCTGAGAATATATTTTTATTTTTATATAACTTTTCGAGATGTTTCGCGCCTTGGGCGCAGTGCCTTCGATCGATCAGATGTTGTAGTCGGGGATGGATGGTTTGGGCAGCGCCATCACCCGGTAGGCCACCACATCCAAGGCGGGGTAGCTGATGTCCTGGCGGTCTGTCCATACCTTGGGGGTGATGGGGCCGACCAAAGAGACGACATCGCCTTCCAGCAAATCGCGCAGTTGACTGCAGGGCACAGGGTCAAAAGCCACCACGTTCACAAACAGGCTGCTGGGGCCGTCGCCGGTGTTGGCGCGCAGGCCGCCGTCACCTACCGTAGCGCGCATGCGGGCGACCATGAAAGTTTTGCCAAAACGGTCAGTGCGCTCACTGGGGTCGGTGGTCAAACGTCCGGTAATCAAACCTTCAATCATTTGTCTCTTGCTCTTTGCTGCCTGTCTTCAGGCAAAAATAAAAAATAAAAACAAAAAGGGCTAACAGCGTGCTGTTAGCCCTTTTCTATATCAATGGTCGGCGTGGCGGGATTCGAACTCGCGACCCCTTGCACCCCATGCAAGTGCGCTACCAGGCTGCGCTACACGCCGACAAGACCTAGATTATATACCGAAAAAATGACCTCTTTGGAGGTTTTGAAATCTTTTCGGTACTTGGCCAACGATGTCCACGCTTTGAGTGTGCAGAGCACCTTCATTTTGAGGACAACAAGCCCGCGATTCTAACGAACTTCGAAGTCCTAGCGCACGATCGGGCCTTCCTGTGCGTATGAAAAAATGCTTGAGGTGAATCAATTGCAGGGTGTCTGGGATTGGAGTGTGCACAGAGAATTTTTACAATGAAACCGGGTAACTGTTGAAGATGTCACCGCCGCATGTTTGTTCTCAACCTCGCGTAAAGGAGCACGATATGGCAATGATGAAAGCAGCCGCTTTTTTGGAAAAAGGGCGTATTGAAATTGTGCAAAAGCCCATTCCAGATGTTGGCCCGAATGATGCGTTGATTCGCATTACCACCACTACCATCTGCGGCACCGATGTGCACATTCTCAAAGGTGAGTACCCGGTAGAAAAAGGTCTGACCGTGGGGCATGAGCCTGTGGGCGTGATCGAAAAACTGGGCAGTGCCGTACAAGGTTACCAAGAAGGGCAGCGCGTGATTGCCGGCGCTATTTGCCCCAACTTCAACAGTTATGCCGCGCAAGATGGTTACCCCAGCCAAGACGGCAGCTATCTGAGTGCACGCGGTTTATGTGGTTGTCATGGTTACAAGGCCACGGCGGGCTGGCGCTTTGGCAATTTGATTGACGGCACGCAGGCCGAGTACGTGCTGGTGCCAGATGCGCAGGCCAATCTGGCGCCAATCCCCGACGGGTTGACCGACGAACAGGTGCTGATGTGTCCAGACATCATGTCCACCGGGTTTGTGGGGGCCGAAAATGCCAACATCAAAATTGGTGACACCGTGGTGGTGTTTGCCCAAGGGCCGATTGGCCTGTGTGCGACAGCGGGTGCGCGTTTGCTGGGTGCGACCACCATCATTGCGGTGGACGGTAATGACCACCGTCTGGGTATCGCCAAGAAAATGGGGGCCGATGTGACGCTGAACTTCCGCAATGTGGACGTTGTCAGCGAGGTGCTCAAACTCACAGGTGGCAAAGGGGCAGACAGTTCGATTGAAGCACTGGGTACACAGGCAACGTTTGAGCAGGCCATGAAGGTGATCAAGCCCGGCGGAACGCTGTCGAGCTTGGGGGTGTACTCGGACGATCTGAAGATTCCGCTGGCGGCTTTTGCCTCGGGTCTGGGCGACCACACCATTCGCACGGCGCTGTGCCCGGGTGGCAAGGAGCGTATGCGCCGGTTGATGAATGTGATCGAGGCCAATCGCCTGGATTTAGGGGTGATGGTGACGCATGAGCGCAAGCTCGACGACATTGTCGAGGCCTACGATCTGTTTGCGAACCAGCGCGATGGCGTGCTCAAAATCGCGATCAAGCCCTGAATGGCCGATCAGTCGTCAATAAAAAATAACCACATCCCAAAAAAGCCACCTGAATGGTGGCTTTTTTGGGATGTTGGCCTTTGATATGAAGCGTGCTTGGGAGCGTTGCGCAGCGCTGTCATCTGCTTATCCGCTGGGCTAGCCGCCTTCAGAGGTGCTTGGCTTAGATGTCTTCCAGCAAGAGGTAGGGCAGCGGAAGCAGGGTTAAAGGCGTGCCGGAGGCGCTGCCCGCAGTCAATGCCTCTTGCGCGGCACTGATTTGCATGCTGATGATGGCATCCCAGCCGCCCCGTGGGGCTGGGGCTGCTTGCACCACTGTGCCTGCGGCTTGTTCGGCATCACTGGCTGCAAACACCTCGGAGCCTGCTTGTACCTCAGCCGGTGCATGGGCGATGAACGCACGGCGCTTGAGCGTGCCGCGGAATTGGCTGCGTGCCACCACTTCCTGGCCGGGGTAGCAGCCTTTTTTGAAATTCACGCCACCAATCGATTCATAGTTGAGCATCTGTGGCACAAACAGCTCATAGACCGGTTGCGAAACGGTGGCTACGCCACTGGTCACTTCTGACCACAGCCATTGCTCAGGCGCCAATGTGGCGGTGGGTGCAGGAGTGCTGGATGGGGCAATCCACAAAGCACGGGTTTGTCCGGCAGCAGGGTACAAGTGGACGATGTGTGCATCGCCTTCAGCATGCAGGCTCCAGGGTGCTTGCGTGCCACCGGAGACAGCGCTGCCTATCAGGCCCAGCAAATGAAAGTCTGCAGTGGCGTCACTGAGTTTGGCTTTGGCGCGCAGCACAAACATGGACAGGCGCTTGAGCGTCTGAGGCAGCAAGTCGCGACTGATAATGAGCAAAATGTCGTCATGCGCGCGTTTGAAACCAATAAAGCTGGCTTGCATACGGCCTTTGGCCGAGCAGAACGCCGCGAGGCGCGCATGCTGCAGATCAAGCAGCGCGAAGTCATTGGTCAACTGGCCGTGCAAGAAGCTGGCAGCGTCATCGCCCTGTACGCGAATGACGCCCAGATGCGAAATGGGGGCAATGCCTTGGAGTGTCTGGGTCATGGGTGAATTATGATCCCCGATCTTTTTCAGAGGATGCAAAAGGTTGTGCGACGTTTTTTGATGGTGCTGTTATTTCTGGTTGCAGTGGCCGCCATGGTAGGCGGGGCTGCGGCATGGTGGCTGGGTCAGCCGCTGCGCATGTCTGCACAGACGCTGGAGCTGGAGATTGAACCCGGCACTTCCCCACGTGGGGTGGCGCAGGCCGTGGTGCAGGCGGGCGTGCAGACCGATGCGCGCTTGCTGTATTACTGGTTTCGTCTCTCGCAACAAGATCGCCAGATCCGGGCCGGTAACTATGAGTTGACGGCGGGCACCACGCCACGCAGTCTGCTGCAAAAGCTGGTGCGTGGTGAAGAAAGCCTGCGCGCCATCACGTTTGTCGAGGGGTGGACCTTTCGCCAAATGCGGGCCTTGATCGCCAAAGATGAGTTTCTCAAGCACGACACGGTGACCATGAGTGAAGCCGACATCATGACGGCATTGGGCAAGCCTGGCATGGCTGCAGAGGGCATGTTCTTCCCGGACACTTACACCTATGCCAAGGGCAGCAGTGAGCTGGCCGTGCTGCGCCGGGCTTTGCATGCCATGGAGCGCCGCTTGGAAGACATGTGGGCGCAGCGCAGCGCAGATACGCCCCTGAAGTCACCCTATGAAGCATTGATTTTGGCCAGCATTGTGGAAAAAGAAACGGGCCGCGCCAGCGACCGCGGGCAAATCGCCGGCGTGTTTGCCAATCGCCTGCGCGTAGGGATGCGCCTGCAGACCGACCCTTCCGTGATTTATGGCATGGGCGAATCCTTTGATGGCAACATCCGCCGCAAAGATCTGCAAACCGACACGCCGTGGAATACCTATACGCGCGCTGGTTTGCCGCCCACGCCGATTGCAATGCCTGGCAAGGCGTCTTTGCTCGCAGCGGTACGGCCAGAGCCCACCAAAGCTTATTATTTTGTAGCGCGTGGTGATGGCAGCAGCCATTTCAG
>JAFAGF010000030.1 GCA_023422975.1 Pseudomonadota bacterium | reverse complement strand
CGCGAACGCAGTGTCTTTCAAACGAATCACTGAAAGATCAAAATGAAACAAGTACAAGACGCCTACATCGTTGCCGCAACTCGCACGCCTATTGGCCGCTCGGGCCGTGGTTATTTCAAAAATACCCGTCCGGATGACTTGCTGGTGTCCGCTATCAAGAGCGCGATGACGCAAGTGCCCACGCTGGATCCGAAGGCGATTGAAGACGCCATCATTGGCTGCTCCTTCCCTGAAGGTGAGCAGGGCATGAACATGGCCCGCATTGCCATGGGCTTGGCGTTCAACCATCCGGTCGGTGGCATCACCGTGAACCGCTTTTGCGCATCGGGTATCTCGGCCATCCAGATGGCAGCCGACCGTATTCGCATTGGTGAAGCCGATGTGCTGATCGCCGGTGGTGCGGAGTCCATGAGCATGGTGCCCATGGGCGGTAACAAGCCCTCGTTCAACCCCGCCGTGTTCGCACGCGACGAAGACGTGGGCATTGCCTACGGCATGGGGCTGACGGCTGAGAAAGTGGCCCAGCAGTGGAAGGTGACACGCGAGCAGCAAGACGCGTTTGCGCTGGAGTCGCACCTGCGCGCCATCAAGGCGCAGCAAGCCGGTGAGTTCACGGACGAAATCACACCGATCGACATCGTCGAACGCTTTCCCAATCTGGCAGATGGCACGGTCACCACCCAAACCCGCACGGTGAACTTGGACGAAGGACCTCGTCCTGACACATCGCTGGAAGGCTTGGCCAAACTGCGCCCGGTGTTTGCGGCGCGTGGCTCGGTCACGGCGGGTAACTCTTCGCAAACCAGCGATGGCGCAGGTGCCTTGATTCTGGCCAGCGAAAAAGCTGTGAAGCAGTTTGGCCTGACACCTTTGGCGCGTTTTGTGAGCTTTGCCGCACGCGGTGTGCCACCGGAAATCATGGGCATTGGCCCCATTGAAGCCATTCCCGCCGCGCTGCGTTATGCCGGTATCCATTCGCAAGACATTGACTGGTACGAGTTGAACGAAGCCTTTGCGGCACAGTCGCTGGCGGTGATGAACACGCTGGGCCTGGACCCTGCCAAGGTCAACCCTATGGGCGGCGCGATTGCTTTAGGCCACCCATTGGGTGCAACCGGTGCCATCCGTGCAGCCACCGTGGTGCACGCACTGCGCCGCCATAACCTGAAATACGGCATGGTCACCATGTGCGTAGGGACAGGACAAGGCGCAGCCGGTATTTTCGAGCGCGTGTAAATGATGGGGGATGCGACAGCGGCCCGCGTGGTGGAGGTGCGCTGGCACGCATCCCAATTAGAGGTGGCGGGTGCTGCAGGGCCGTTGGCACTGCGGCACTGCCAGCCTGTAGATACGGGGGTGCATGCCCAGGTCGTGATTGCGGCTGCGATTGGTGTGCCGCAGCGTTACTACACGGCATTTGCGCAGTGGCTGGCCGCCCATGGCTACGCCGTGACGACCTTTGATTACCGAGGGCATGCAGAGTCATTGCACGGCCCGCTGCGCGGTGTCAAAGCCAATTTGCTGGACTGGGCCGATGACTGCGGTGCAGTGGCCCAGCATCTGCGTGCACAGCAGCCGCAATGGCCGTTGTATTGGGTGGGGCACAGCGTGGGGGCACAACTGCCGGGCATGAACACCTCTGCGCTGCCCATCGATGGCATGCTGGTCATTGCCAGCGGCAGCGGGTACTGGAAGGACAATGCACCACCTACGCGCCGCAAGGTTTTGCTGTGGTGGCATGTGATTGCGCCAGTGATGACCACCTTGTATGGCTGCCTGCCCGGGAAAAAATGGGGGCTGGTGGGCGATTTGCCTGCTGGCGTGGTGTGGCAGTGGCGTGCATGGTGCATGCACCCCAACTACGGGATTGGCGTGGAAGGCGAGTCGCTGCGCAAAGCGTATGCTGCTGCGCGCTACCCCTTGCATGCATTCTCCGTGGAAGACGATGAAATGATGTCGTGGCGCTCTACGGCATCTTTGGTCAGTTGGTACCGCAACAGCCCGCAAAGCGTTGAGCGATTGCGCATGCTGGATGTGCCAGGCCGTCGCATCGGTCATTTTGGGTTTTTCCGACAGGAGATGGAACAGTCCCTGTGGCCACGTGCCCTGGCGGTGCTGGAGCGTTGGCGCAGTGGGGAAAGCCAGCTGACGCCTAAGGGTCAGCCATCTGCAGGCACAAGCTCTACATTCCCTAAGATGGAACGTAGCGCCGTGGCTGTGGGTAAGCAGCCCGGGCAAGGTGAGCTTTTCTCGGAGAACCCATGATATGAGCGCCCCTCAAGACTCTCACAAGGATGCAGTGACTGGCCTTCACCCCTTGGATGCCGCGTTGCGTATGACGCCACAGCACGACGGTAGCGTGCAGGCCCAGGCACCTGCTGCGTACTGGAACATGGTCGGCCCCTATGGCGGTATCACCACGGCGCAGATGCTGCAAGCGGTGCTGCAGCACCCCGCTTTACTGGGTGAGCCGATCTCCATCACGGTCAACTTTGCCGGCCCGGTGGAAGCCGGTGATCTGCGCATTGAAGCCACGCCCGTGCGCACCAATCGCTCGACCCAGCATTGGACGCTGGCCATGGGGCAGCGCAATGCGGAGGGTGAGTTCGTGGTGTCCACCACCGCGACGGTGATCACGGCGGTGCGCAGAGAGACCTTCAGCCAAGATGATGTGCCGCATCCGGCCATGCCAGACCCTGAGCGTTGCGAGCGTTTTGACACGCGCGGCGCCATGGAGTGGCTGCAGCGCTATGACATGCGTGTGGTGCAAGGCGCCATTCCCAAAACATGGGATGACAGCGAGCACGAAACCTTGTCCCAGCTGTGGGTGCGCGATGAGCCCGCGCGCGCGCTGGACTTTCCAGCGTTGGCGGCGCTGTGTGATGTGTTTTTCCCCCGGGTGTGGCTACGCCGTGCACGCAGAGTTCCTGCAGGCACGGTCGGTATGACCGTATATTTCCACGCTGGCGTCGAGCAGTTGGCCCGTCAGGGTGACCGGCATCTGCTGGCGCAGGCCAGTGGCCAGGCCTTTCGCAATGGCTACTTCGATCAAACCGCCCAGCTGTGGGATGCCGAAGGCAGCTTGCTGGCCACCAGCCACCAAATCGTTTATTACAAAGAGTAGATCCGTGTGCCTGGGTCTGTGGTGGTGTGCTGAGCACCACTGCAGGCCTTGTACGCGCATGCTCTGTTTTTGCAGGAACCCCCATGACCGATACCACCCAGCCAGATATCTTGGTTCACACCGAAGCCGGTGTGCGCACCATCACGCTCAACCGTGTAGAGAAGAAGAATTCCATCACCCAAGCCATGTATGCCGCGATGGCCGCTGCACTGACCAGTGCCGTGGACGATGCCGCCGTGCGCGTGGTGGTGTTGCAGGGCGATGCCACCGTGTTCAGCGCGGGCAACGACATTGGCGACTTCTTGGCGCGCCAAGGTGGCAACGATGGCTTGCCCCAGCAAAGCCCGGTGTTCCAGTTTCTGCATGCGTTGGCTGACTTTCCCAAGCCGCTGGTCGCCGCCGTGGCCGGCCCAGCCGTGGGCATTGGCACCACCATGCTGCTGCATTGCGACCTGGTGTATGCGGGCGATAACGCCGCGTTTTCCATGCCCTTTGTGAATTTGGGCCTGTGCCCCGAGGCCGCATCCAGCCTGCTGCTGCCCCGTCTGATGGGCTACCAGCGTGCAGCAGAAGCGCTGCTGCTGGGCGAGCCTTTTATGGCAGAAGCTGCTTTGGAAGTGGGCTTGGTCAACCGCGTGGTGCCACCCACGGAAGTGAATGGCGTGGCCCAGGCGCAAGCCGCCAAGCTGGCCGCCAAGCCCTTGTCGGCGCTGATGGAAACCAAGCGTTTGATGAAGGGCAGCCAGCGCGATGCCATCAAGGCCCAAATGGCCGAAGAAGGCCAAAGCTTTGGCAGCATGCTGACCCAGCCTGCCGCCCGCGAAGCCTTCACCGCGTTCATGGAAAAGAGAAAACCAGATTTCAGCAAGTGCTGAAATCAAAGGCGAGCTTGCTCGGCCGTAGAGCGAAGTGAAGGTTTTGTCTTTCGCTAAAAGCGTAAGCCCGAATTCAGCAAGTGCTGAAGTTGGTAGGTCTGCGTATGCAGACCGTTACCGCGAAGCGGGCGAGCGGTTTCTTTAAAAGAGAAAGCTTGATTGCAGCAACTGCTGAAGTCGGTAGCACAGCAGCGCTGTGCGTGCTGCGAAGCGAACGCGTGTTTTCTGGTAGAGAGAAAAATCAAGGGCCAGCTTGCGCCCTGAGTTTCTTAAAAATAAGAGCTGTTAGCGTTTGATTTCATTGCTTCTCCCATGCTTTTGTATTGGAGAGTAAGTAAAAAAAAGCGCAAGCAGCTCACTTTTTTGGTGATTGTCCATGTCTCCCACACCTTCGGTACCTGCGGCTGACTTTCAGTTTGAACCTGAGTTCATGGCCGTGCTCAAGCATGTGACCGAAGAATTCATTCCTTTCAACAAAGTACTGGGGCTCAAGCTGGAAAGCGCTAACGCCACGGTGGCTACCGCCAGTTTGGAGATGAAGCCGGAGCTGGTGGGGCATGCCACGTACCAGCGTATTCACGGGGGTGTGATCAGTGCGGTGCTGGATGCCATGGCAGGCATTGCGGTGATGAGTGCTATCAGCGCCAAGCACATGGATGAGCCGCCGATGAAACGCGCCGAGCGTTTTGCCAAGTTGGGCACGATTGATTTGCGTGTGGACTATATGCGCCCCGGCATTGGTGCGCGCTTTGGTGTGCGTGCAGAAGTGCTGCGCTTGGGCTCGCGCGTGGCGACGACACGCATGGAATTTCTGAGTGAGCACGGCGAAGTGCTGGCGGTGGGCATGGCTGCCTACATCACGTCTTGATACGTTTTTGGTAGCGTGTGAAGTTGAAGGGCCGCTGCATGCGGCCCTTGTTGTGTATGCCGGCAACAGGCGTAAGCAGACGCCACAATCGAAGTCTTTGCTTACGCTTGTTGCGAAACGAGGGTAAAGAGATGGGCCGGGGCTTTCTAAGCTCAAGGCTTTCTATCTGGAGGATGCATGGCCGTGAACAGCCCCTTTTTTACCAAGCGTGAGCCGCAAACATTTTCGACCCGTCCCGGTACTTCGGTGGGTGGTTTAACCAGCCCCAGCACAGCTGCAGGCAGTGAGTCTTCCGCCAGCGTGCGCACCGTAGAAAACAGCGCCAGCGCTGCCAGCACGGAATCCAGCACATCGACCGAACACGGCGGCAGCAAGCTGACGGTGGGCCCGAACATCAAGCTCAAAGGGGTGGAGATCACCGATTGCGACACCTTGGTGGTGGAAGGCACGGTAGAAGCCACCATGGATTCGCGCGTGATTCAGATTGCGCAGCAAGGTGCATTCCACGGCTCGGCCGAGATTGATATTGCCGAGATCCACGGTGAGTTTGAAGGCTCGCTCACGGTGCGCCAAAAGCTGGTGATTCACAGCACGGGCAAGGTCAGTGGCAAGATTCGCTACGGCAAGATCGTGATCGAAGAGGGCGGCCAGCTCTCTGGGGAAATTGAAGTGGGCATAGGCGCACGCAGCAGCAAGCCTGCAGCGTCCAGCAGCCCTGCAGTGGCCGTCGCTGCGGCTTGAGGGGGGCGTGGCGCGTTTGCGCCACTTGAGAGCTGCACCGCACAAAAAAAGCCCAGACGCTATGGCGCTGGGCTTTTTGCTTGTTGGGGGCAGTGGCATACCGCCGGCAGTGCAGGCGGCGCGTACCCAGCCTCAGTCTGCTTGCTGGGGCAAGACAGACGTGTGAGCCTCTTCAGGTGCAGGCGTGTTCATGGGGCGTGGGTTGCCTTCGGCATCGATGGCCACATAGGTCAGCACCGCTTCGGTCACTTTCACGTATTCGCCCTGGCGGCTCATGCGTTCGGCAAACACCTCGATATCGACGGTGACTGAAGTGCGCCCCACACGCGTCACGCAGCCGTACAGCGACACCACATCGCCCACGCGGATCGGGTGCTTGAACACAAACTCCTTGACCGCTACGGTCGCCATGCGGCCACCGGCCAAACGCATGGCCAGGGTGCAGCCTGCCAAGTCCACCTGCGACATCACCCAGCCGCCAAAAATGTCGCCATTGGCATTGCAATCGCCGGGCATGGGCACGACCTTGAGGATCAACTGCTTATCGGCAGGCAATGCAACGCTGGGCAAATCGGGGGAACGGGGCATGGGTGACAATCCGAGAACAAAAACGAACAACTCGGAATTGTCTCTTATGCGACGTGGTGGCGAACCAGTATCTTCAGAACCCTCAGCTTCCAATGTGGCTAATGCCGCCGAATGGTCGGCCCTGCGGCGTTTGCTGCCTTATCTGTGGCAATACAAATGGCGCGTGCTGGCAGCGCTGCTGTTCATGGTGGGCGCAAAACTGGCCAATGTGGGCGTGCCGCTGCTGCTCAAGCAGCTGGTCGATGCCTTGAATGTCCAACCCGGCGATGCCGCAGCCCTGCTGGTGGTACCGGTGGGCTTGCTGCTGGCCTATGGTGCGCTGCGCTTTTCGACCTCGCTGTTGACGGAGCTGCGCGATCTGGTATTTGCCAAGGCCACGCAAGGGGCATCACGCTCCATCGCCCTAGCGACCTTTCGCCATCTGCACAGCTTGGGCCTGCGCTTTCATTTGGAGCGCCAAACCGGCGGCATGACGCGTGACATTGAGCGCGGTGTGCGCAGCACCGAATCGCTGGTGTCGTATTCGCTCTACAGCATCTTGCCCACGCTGATAGAGATGCTGCTGGTGCTGGGCATTCTGGCCTTCACCTTTGACTGGGGCTTTGCAGCCATCACGGC
>JAFAGF010000259.1 GCA_023422975.1 Pseudomonadota bacterium | reverse complement strand
AAAATCGACCCATCAAAAAAGGCGGCTAAATGCCACCTTTTTTATTACCTCGGCCACGCCACCTTACAGCGTCGGCCCTGCGGGTCTTGACTCCACATCAGTCACCGGTTGCGCATGGCGCGCGCTGCGCAGGCGATTGGAGGGAAAGAGCGCACTGAACGTAGCGCCAGCTCCCAGTTGGCTGTGAATTTCCAGCTTGGCATCGTGCCGCTGCAGCGAGTGCTTCACAATCGCCAACCCCAGCCCCGTGCCGCCCGTATCGCGGGAGCGACTGCGGTCCACCCGGTAAAAACGCTCGGTCAACCGGCCAATGTGCGCAGGGTCAATGCCTGGCCCCGAATCTTTGACCGAGAAGCAAGCACTGCCGTCGGGCTGCACTTCCCAGCGCACCTGCACACTTCCCCCAGCAGGGGTGTAACGCAGCGCATTGCTGATCAGGTTGGAAAAGGCACTGATCAACTCCGCCTGCGTGCCTGCAATTTCCCAATCCATGCCTGGCGCATCTGCTGCAGGGAATGTGATGGCATGCACCGCGCCAGCGCCTTTGGTCAGCAATTTGGACAGCGCTTGCGCCTCGATCGCGCACTGGCGCAGCATGGCCGCCACCGGGAACCAGTCACTAAAACCGGGCAGCGGACTGCCTTCCAGGCGCGACAGCGTCAGCAAATCCTGCACCAAATTCTGCATACGCCCGGATTGCTGGGCCATCAGTGCCAGATAGTGCTTGTGCTCTTGCGGTGAAAGCTCCAAGGTCTGCAACGTCTCGACAAACCCGACCAACACCGTCAGCGGCGTGCGAATTTCATGCGAAACGTTCGCCACAAAATCCCGGCGCATGGCTTCCGCCTGCTCCAGCGCCGTGATGTCACGCGCCAGCAGCAAATGGCGGCCCTCACCGTAGGGATAGATATGGACAGACAGCATGACGGGCCGTGATGGCGTGCTGTCGCGCCCCACCATCAGCACGGGGTGCGTGAAATCCTGGCTGGACCAGTAGCTACTAAAAGCCGGGTCGCGCACCAAATTACCAATCGTTTGCTGAATGTCACGCTGCGCATCAAAACCAAAATGGCGCTCGGCCATGCGGTTGCACCATTCAATGTGCCCCTGCGCATCCAGCAACACCAGGCCGTTGGGGCTGGCTTGCAGTGCTGCCAAGATATCTTGCACACGCTGCTCTGCCGCCACGACCGCCTGCTCGCGCGAGCGCACGGCACGGCGCACATAAGTGGCCAGCATGCCCCACATGCCTTTTAGGGGCGAAGCCGCCGTCAACTCCCCTTGCATCAACCACTGACGCAAGCGACGCACCTGCCAGTTATCCCAAGCCATCCACAGCCAAGCAGCTACGGCCATGCCCGCCAAAGCCGCCCACACGCCCCACAGCCAAGCCGCAAGACCGCCCAACACGGCTTGCAGCAACAGCAACTCCATCCAGCGCCAAGCCACCATCACGCATCCTTACGCGTTGGCCGACAGGCGATAGCCTGCACCACGCACGGTTTCCACCAAAGCACCCGCCTCGCCCAGCGCTTCGCGCAAGCGTTTGATATGCACGTCCACCGTGCGCTCTTCAATGTAGACATGGTCGCCCCAGACCTTGTCGAGCAGCTGTGCACGGCTGTGCACACGCTCCGGGTTGTGCATCAGGTGACTGAGCAGCTTGAACTCCGTGGGGCCCAGCTTGAGCAGTTGCTCCTGGAACGTGACGCGGTGCGTCTCGCTGTCCAGCACCAGCGCACCAACTTGCACGCGCTCACCCGCTTGCTCTGGGGTACGGCGGCGCAATACCGCGCGAATGCGTGCCAGCAGTTCCTGGGTCGAAAACGGCTTGGTGATGTAGTCATCTGCACCGGCATCCAGCCCGGCAATCTTGTCAGGCTCATCGCCGCGCGCCGTCAGCATCAAAATCGGCACTTGCTTGGTGCGTGGGTCAGCACGCCATTTGCGCGCCAAATTCAAACCACTGGAGCCCCCGGGCAGCATCCAGTCCAGCAAGATCACATCGGGCAAGGCGGCATCCAGTTCACGCTGTGCACTCACGCCATCTTCGGCCCACAAAGGAGCAAAACCGTTGTGGCGCAAATTCACAGCAATCAGCTCTGCAATCGCTGGTTCGTCTTCCACGATCAGTACTTGCGGCAATTTCTTCATGCTTCTTACCTAAGCTCGTTTAACGCACGGTGGACTCAATCACATCCATCGACAAGTGACGAATATCTTTGCCTTCCACCAAGTAGATGATCAACTCCGCCACATTCTTGGAGTGATCGCCAATTCGCTCAATGGCCTTGGCCAGGAACAGCAAGTCCAAGCTGGCAGAGATCGTGCGAGGGTCTTCCATCATGTAGGTGATGAGTTTGCGCACAAAGCCGTCAAACTCATCGTCAATCAGATCATCCTCTTTCAAAATACCCAGCGCAGCCTTGGTATCCAGGCGCGCCAAGGCATCCAGCGCCTTGCGCAGCAAGGCGGAGGCCATCTCCGCAGCCACCCGCAATTCACTGGAGGGCAGATTGCGCGCAGCACCACTTTCGATGATGGACTTGACCATGCGCGCCATCTTGTGCGCCTCGTCACCCATGCGCTCCAAGTTGGCCGTCACTTTGGAAAACGCCATCAACATGCGCAAATCGCGTGCGGTCGGCTGGCGGCGCCCGATGATGGAGGTCAGCTCGTAGTCAATCTCCACTTCCATGGCATTGACGCGCTCTTCCAGCGTGGCCACTTGCTGCACGGCCTCCAGGTTGAACTGGGTCAATGCATAGATGGCCTGGCTGATCTGGCGCTCCACCAGGCCACCCAGCTCCATCACACGCGACGAAATACGGTTGAGTTCACTGTCAAACTGGGTCGACAAATGCTTATCTGGCATGTCTGCTTCCTTCTGGATTAACCAAATCGGCCGGTGATGTAGTCTTCGGTCTCGCGGCGCTGGGGCTTGAAGAACAGTTGCTCGGTTTCACCAAACTCCACCAAGTCCCCCAAATACATATAGGCGGTGTAGTCACTGCAGCGGGCTGCCTGTTGCATGTTGTGCGTCACGATCACCACGGTGTAATCATTCTTCAACTCGGCAATCAGCTCTTCCACCTTCGCGGTGGAGATAGGGTCCAGCGCCGAGCAAGGCTCGTCCAGCAGCAGCACCTCGGGCTTGATCGCAATGCCACGCGCAATACACAAACGCTGCTGCTGACCGCCCGAAAGACTGGAGCCGCTTTGCTGCAACTTGTCTTTCACCTCGGTCCACAGTGCCGCTTTGCGCAGTGCCCACTCCACACGCTCATCCATGTCTGCGCCGTCCAGGCGTTCAAACAGTTTCACACCAAAAGCGATGTTGTCGTAGATGGACATGGGAAACGGCGTGGGCTTTTGGAACACCATGCCCACCTTGGCACGAATCAACGCCACATCCTGCTTGCTGGTCAGCAGGTTTTCACCATCCAGCAAAATTTCACCTTCTGCGCGCTGCTCGGGGTAGAGCTCATACATGCGATTGAAGGTGCGCAGCAACGTGGACTTGCCACAGCCGGAAGGACCAATGAACGCCGTCACCTTCTTTTCTGGAATTTCCAGATTGATGTTTTTCAGCGCGTGGAACTTGCCGTAGAAGAAGTTCAGATCTCGCACCGAGAGTTTGGATCGGCCACTGATGGGGGCAATCGCAGGTGCCGTCAAGGTTGCAGTAGACATCATCAAATCCTTGCAAATTTATTTCTGGCGCGTCAGTACACGGGCCAGGATATTCAGGCCCAACACGGCCACCGTAATCAGGAACACGCCCGCCCACGCCAGCTGCTGCCAGTTTTCATAGGGGCTCATGGCAAACTTGAAAATCGTCACCGGCAAGCTGGCCATCGGTTTGGCCAGGTCACCATTCCAGAACTGGTTGTTCAGCGCCGTAAACAGCAGCGGAGCGGTCTCGCCCGCAATGCGTGCCACAGCCAGCAGCACCCCGGTAATCACACCAGCACGTGCCGCGCGCAGCGTGATGGCCAAAATCACCTTCCACTTCGGTGTGCCCAGCGCATACGCTGCTTCACGCAGGGCCGCAGGCACCAGCGTGAGCATGTTTTCTGTCGTGCGAATCACCACAGGAATCACGATCAAGGCCAGCGCCACAATGCCCGCGTAAGCAGAAAAGCTTTTGAACTTGGCCACCACCACCGCATACACGAACAAGCCGATCACGATGGAAGGTGCGGACAGCAAAATGTCATTCACAAA
>JAFAGF010000136.1 GCA_023422975.1 Pseudomonadota bacterium | reverse complement strand
GATGCAGCCGCTGTAGACCGCTGGCTCTCGGCCTGAGCTGTCATCTACGGCGCTTGGGTATAGTCATGTGTGCCATAACATGACCACATGACTATTAGGAGATAAGCCTTGGCCTACGAAATGATTGAAGTGCGCGTGGAAGCTGACAAAGTTGGCATCATCACCCTCAACCGTCCCAAGCAGCTCAATGCGCTGAATGACCAGTTGATGGATGAGCTGGGCGCAGCCCTCCAGGCTTTTGATGCTGACGAAAAAATCGGCTGCATGATCATCACCGGCAGCGAGCGCGCGTTTGCCGCCGGTGCCGACATCGGTGCCATGGCCAAGTACAGCTTTGCCGATGCCTACAAGGGCGACTACATCACCCGTAACTGGGAAACCATTCGCAACATCCGCAAGCCAGTGATTGCCGCTGTCAGCGGTTTCGCCTTGGGTGGCGGTTGCGAGCTGGCCATGATGTGCGACTTCATCATTGCTGCTGACAACGCCAAATTTGGCCAGCCAGAGATCAAGCTCGGCGTCATTCCCGGTGCAGGCGGCACCCAGCGCCTGCCACGCGCGGTGGGCAAATCCAAGGCCATGGACATGGCTTTGACCGCCCGCATGATGGATGCCACCGAAGCCGAGCGCGCTGGCTTGGTCAGCCGCGTGGTGCCCTTTGACAAGCTGGCCGACGAAGCCTTGGGTGCAGCCATCACCATCAGCGGCTTCTCGCAAATTGCCGTCATGGCCGCCAAAGAATCCGTCAATCGCGCCTTTGAAGGCAGTCTGAACGATGGCGTCATGTTTGAACGCCGCCTGTTCCACGCACTGTTTGCCACACAGGACCAAAAAGAAGGCATGGACGCCTTCGTCAACAAGCGCCCTGCCAACTTCGTCAACCTCTAAAAAATTGATATATAATCGCGTTCTCTTGGTCGTATAGCTCAGTTGGTTAGAGCGCAGCATTCATAATGCTGATGTCGTAGGTTCAAGTCCCACTACGACCACCAAAATTTAAAACCCCGCAGTGCTTACGCGTTGCGGGGTTTTTGGTTTTTACCTCGACTGCACAGCACCAGCCGCAGACATCAGGCTCGTTTATTTGGCGGCAGTGCCATCCAGCTTGTGCTGTTCGCCATCACCTTGAGCATTCGTAATCACGGCAGCCATGCCGGCAGCGGGTGTCACACCACCTTGCTCTTCGGAGGGCTGCGCTGTGCTGTCCTGGGGCTGCAGCACCTCTGGAGATGCGGCGGGCAGTGGTACGGCTGGCGGCAACGGCTCCCGAATATCGGCCTTGGCCACGGGCAGCACATCGTGCGAGCGCAGATAGTTGTTCGAGCCCAGCAACGGTTTGCGAGGCGGCGGCTGGTCAAACTTGTCGGCCTGCCCCATGGGGAAAGTATCTGCACGCATTTGCGGGCCAGCGTCCTGGCAGCCCGCCAGCATGGCGACAGCACTTGCCAATGCCGCACCGACTGTGCATAAACGAAGGGATTGGGTCATGGACATGGCTACTTCCTCCTTAAGCACGCCATGCTGATGCAGCTTGCACCGCTTGTCTGTCAGGCAAACGCCCTAACCATTCCACGCAAGGCCTGCGCAGGACTTTTAGTGAAACTGCGCCACTCCAACTCAGGCGAAGATGCTGCGCGCCTCGGTGAAGCGTTTGGCGAAGTACACGTTATCCATGCGCACACGCTGCACGGTGCCGCCTTTCGAAGGTGCATGCACAAACTGGCCATTGCCTACAAAGATACCCATGTGTGAATAGCGCCCGCCCAAGGTATTGAAGAAGACGAAATCGCCCCGCTGTAAACCACGGCCTTGCACGGGTGCGCTGAACTGTGCCCACTGTGAGGTCGTGCGCGGCAAACGGCCGTCATGAATGCCTTGCACCGCCCACTGAATCAAGCCGCTGCAGTCAAAGCCACCTTCCGGTGAGTTGCCGCCGTAGGTGTAGGGCGTGTTGACCACCAGCATGGTGCGCGCCAGCAAAGCTTCTCGCAGTTCGCCGTGCAGCTGCAAAGCATCGGCAGCAGGTGCCCTGCCTACGGATGACGTTGCCCCGCCGCGGCGCGCAGTGCTGGGCAACCTAGAGGTACTGGAGCAGCCCGCCAGGACTGCCGCCGCCCCCATTAACAGCCAGGTACGGCGCAAAGACAGCGGCGACGAAGGGGTAGACAGCGGTGCTTGCATGCAATCCATTATGGGCAACTTGCGCTGAAAAGTAAAAAGGAGAGCTGTCAGCGTAGTCTTTGCGGGCATTTCCATGACAAACATGGACATAACCCTTTGGTAACAAGCGCAGGCAGCTCTTGTTTTTATATTACAGGCATAAAAAAACCGCATGGCATGGCTGCGATGCGGTTGGTTGAATGTGGTGCGCGTCAGAACGGCAGCTTGGGCATGCCACCGCCACCCATCATGCCCTTCATGGCTTTCATGCCGCCCATCTTCTTCATCATCTTCATCAGACCGCCGCCCTTCATCTTCTTCATCATGGTCTGCATTTGCTCAAACTCTTTGAGCAGACGATTCACTTCTTGCACCTGCACGCCTGCGCCATCGGCAATGC
>JAFAGF010000198.1 GCA_023422975.1 Pseudomonadota bacterium | reverse complement strand
GCGCGCCCACAAAGTCATAAGTCAGTGCTTGCTGCATGCGCACGCTGGCTTGCTGCGCCAGTGGGTGGCCGCTGGGCGCAACCAGCACCAGCTCATCCTGGCGGTAGGGGATGTAGCGCAGATCACCACCGTAATGTCCTGCATTCAGGATGCCAAAGTCTGCCGTGTTCTGTGCCACGGCCAGGGCGATCTCGCTGCTGATCTTTTCTTGCAAGTGCACCTGCACCTCCGGGTGCTGGGCCATGAAGCTTTGCAGCTGCGCGGGCAAAAACTGGGTGATGGCCGAAATATTGGCCACCACGCGCACATGGCCGCGCATGCCCATGCCGTACTCGCGCATTTGGCGGCCAATGCCGTCGATCTCTCCCAGCACATTGCGCGCCAGATCCAGCAAGGTGTAGGCAGCAGGTGTGGGGGCAATGCCGCGGTTGCTGCGCTCAAACAGGCGCACTTGCAGCTGAGATTCCAGCTCGCTCAGGCGGCGGCTGGCTGCTGACGTGGCTATGTGTTCACGCGCTGCTGCGCGGGCAATGGCTTGCTCTTCCATCACGGCTACAAACAAGCGCAAAGAGGTAGGATCCAGTCGCATGTACTGATTTTGCTGTGCCTAAATGGCAATGCAGGTGCAGTGAATGCGATATTTACATAAGGGTAAGTACTTGGTTTTGCGGTGGCTATGCTGAAATGCGATGGCATTTTCGCGAAACAGCGTTTTGTAAAACATGGTGACTTTTGCATGATGGGCCTGCAGCAGGGGTGCACACGGGGTGCGCCTGCAAGGAGAGGCAATGCAAGAAACGACAAACCCTGTGGCAGGGTTGCAAGAAGGCGCGCTGCGCGGCGTGCGCGTGGTGGAGATGGGGCAGCTGATTGCAGGCCCTTTTGCGGGCAAAACACTGGGCGAGTTTGGCGCTGAGGTGATCAAGATTGAAGCCCCCGGCGCGGGCGATCCGCTGCGCAACTGGCGCTTGATCAAAGAAGGTACCTCTGTGTGGTGGCAGGTGCAGTCGCGCAACAAGAAGTCGGTGGCGCTGGATTTGCGCCAGCCCCAGGGCCAAGACTTGGCGCGCCAGTTGCTCAAAGAGGCCGATGTGCTGATTGAGAACTTTCGCCCCGGCACGCTCGAAGGCTGGGGCATGTCGCCCGAAGCGCTGCATGCCATCAACCCCGGCTTGGTGATTTTGCGTATCAGCGGCTACGGCCAGACCGGCCCGTACCGCGATCTGCCCGGCTTTGGCGTGGTGGGCGAGGCCATGGGCGGCCTGCGCCATCTGACGGGTGAGCCCGGCCGCGTGCCCGTGCGTGTGGGGGTGTCGATTGGCGACACGTTGGCCGCGCTGCACGGCACCATTGGCGTGCTGACAGCGCTGTACCACCGCAAAGTCAATGGCGGCAAGGGCCAAGTGATTGACGTGGCGCTGCACGAAGCGGTGTTCAACGTCATGGAAAGTCTGATTCCCGAATACAGCGCCTTTGGCGCGGTGCGTGAGGCCGCTGGCAGTGCGCTGCCGGGCATTGCGCCGTCCAACGCTTACCCGTGTGCCGATGGCTGGGTGCTGGTGGCCGGCAATGGCGACAGCATCTTCAAGCGCTTGATGCAGACCATTGGTCGTGAGGATTTGGGCAAAGCCCCTGACTTGACCAACAACGCAGGTCGCGTGGCACGCGTGGCAGAAATTGACGCGGCCATTGGCGCGTGGACGCAGCCGCAAACCATTACTGCGGTGCTGGAGGCGCTGGGTACCGCCCGTGTGCCCGCAGGCCGCGTGTACACCGCCAAAGATATTTGCGAAGACCCGCACTACCGTGCCCGCGACATGATCTTGAACCAGACCACGCGCGATGGCTATGACGTGGAAGTGCCGGGCATTGTGCCCAAGCTCTCGGGCACGCCGGGCACCATCCGCAGCAGTGCGCCTCGGCTGGGGGATGACACCGGTGCGGTGCTGGCAGGCATGGGCTTGAGCGCCGAGCAAATTGCGCAACTGCGCACGCAGGGGGTGATCCAATGAGCGCGACCTCTGCTTGGACACCTGCTTCGGTATGGCACGGCGCAGGCCAGCGCATTTACATCCAGGAAGTGGGGCCGCGCGACGGCCTGCAAATGGAGCCGGTGTTTGTGCCCACGGCCGACAAGATTGCCATGGTCAATGCGCTGTCAGCAGCAGGCGTGGCCAAGGTGGAGGTAACGGCGTTTGTCTCGCCCAAAGCCATTCCGGCGCTGGCCGATGCAGAAGACGTGCTGCGCGGTATTGAACGCCGCCCCGGCACGGTGATGACCTGCCTAGTGCCCAATGTGAAAGGCGCAGAACGCGCCATGGGGGCTGGCGCGGATGAGTTGAATCTGGTGATGTCCGCCAGCGAAACCCACAACCTGTGCAATCTGCGCATGCTGCGCGAGCAATCGTTTGCGGGCTTGCAAGAGGTGGTGGCGGTGGCGCAGCAAGGCGGCGTGCCGGTCAACGTGTCGCTGTCGTGCAGCTTTGGCTGCCCGATGGAAGGCGATGTGCCTGCTGCTGATGTGCTGGGCTGGGCGCAGCGCTTTATCGACCTGGGCGTGCAAGGCATTACCTTGTGCGACACCACGGGCATGGCCCACCCGGCGCAGGTGCATGATTTGGTGAGCGCCTTCAAAGCGCGCTGGCCGCAGACCACGTTGACGCTGCACTTCCACGACACCCGCGCCATGGCACTGGCCAATGTGCTGGCTGCCATTGCGGCGGGTGCCAACCGCTTCGATGCCTCGGTGGGCGGCATGGGCGGCTGCCCCTATGCGCCGGGTGCCAGCGGCAATGCCAGCACCGAAGAACTGGTGCACGCCCTGCAGCTGATGGGCTATGACACCGGCGTGGATGTGGCTGCGCTGACGGCGGTGGCCGCCAGCTTGCCGGCCTTGATTGGGCATGCAACGCCCAGCGCCATCGTGCAGGCAGGGCCCGCGGGCCAATTGCACCCTGCACCGGCATCGTTGCCTGAAATTCGCGCACGTGCGCAAGAGCGTTTGTTAGCCTGAAGCGGGCTGCAAGCAAATCAGGCCTCCGGGGGGAGGCCATTACAACGAGCAAAAGGAGACCGTGATGAAGCACATGACACGACAACAATTTGGCCGCTTGGCGTTGGCCAGCGTACTGGGCCTAGGGCTGCATGGCGTGGCGGCGGCGCAAGCCGCCTACCCGAGCAAGCCCATCACCATGGTGGTGCCTGCCTCGGCGGGTGGCACGACCGACTTGGCGGCCCGCATGGCTGCGCAAGCGCTGGGTCCGGTGCTGGGGCAGACCATCGTGGTGGAGAACAAGGGTGGCGGCAATGGCAATATTGCCGCTGCGCAGGTCAAGCGTGCGGAAGCCGATGGCTACACCTTGCTGATGCAGTACTCGGGCTTTCATGTGATCTCGCCCCATCTGGGCAAGTCCAGCTGGGAGCCTGCGGATTTTGTGCCCGTGGCCAATGTGCTGTCGGCCCCGCAAATTGTGGTGGTGCGCGGCGATTTGCCGGTCAACAGCATGCAGGAGCTGGTGGCCTATGCCAAGGCCCACCCCAATAAGCTGAACTATGCGTCTTCGGGCAACGGTTCCTTGCAGCACGTCACCGGTGTGCAGCTGGAGCAGGCCGCTGGCATTCAGATTGTGCACGTGCCCTACAAAGGCACAGGCCCTGCGCTGCAGGACTTGCTGGGAGGCCAGGTGGATCTGACCTTCGGTACCGCGCCGCCTTTCATGGCGCACATTCAGTCGGGCAAGCTCAAGGTGCTGGCGGTGACAGGCAAAGAGCGTTTGCCCAGTTTGGCCAAAGTGCCCACCACGGCTGAAACCGGCTTTCCCGGCGTGAATGCCACTTCGTGGTTTGCGCTGTTTGCGCCCGCGAAAACGCCAGCGGCCATCGTGGCCAAGTTGGAAGGCGATGTGCGCAATATGTTGGCGAACAAAGAGTTCCAGCAAAAAGCGCTGGACCAAGGCGCCACCGCTGACTTTATGGACAGCAAAGCCTTGGGCGCTATGGCCAGCCGCGATTGGGATATGTGGGCCAAGGTGGTGAAAGAGGCCAACATCAAGGCCGATTAAATCGCTGCCCGTATCAGTTACGGGGCATAAAAAATAAGAGCTGCTAGCGTAGGTCTGTTCTAGGTTTTACATATGAATGCATATGAAACTTAGGCAGAACAAGCGTTAGCAGCTCTTTTTTTAGATGCGTGCTTGGGTGTTGGTGAGTTGAGAACTCACCCAACGCGCAGGTTGCATGCGGTGTTTACTTCAGCTCTTTGCCCTTGAGTTCAGGAATCAAGAACGTGGTGGCAATGATGTCCAGCACATAAATGGCGGCCAACAGCGCGATCGCCATTTGGAAGCCGTAGCTCATGGCTACCGCGCCGACCACCACGGGGCCCAAGCCGCCCACGCCACGGCCAATATTGAACAGCACGTTTTGCGCAGTCGCACGTGCTTCGGTGGGGTAGGCCTCGCTCATCACTGCGCCCAGGCCGCCCATCATGCCGTTCACAAACATGCCCAGCACTGCGCCTGCCCACAGCATGGCTGTCGGGTCAGACAGCTGCGAATACACCAGCACCATGACCACCGAGCCCGCTTGGAAGATCAAGAAGCTGGGCTTGCGGCCAATGCGGTCAGCCAGTTGGCCAAAAATCCAGATGCCCACCATCATGCCCACCACCGTCACTGCGGTCCACATGGAGGATTTGGTCAGGCTAAAGCCCAGTTGCTTGGACAAGAAGCTGGGCATCCAAATCATGATCCCGTAGTAGCCAAAGTTCTGCACCGAAGTCAGCACGATCACGCCCAAGCTGATCTTGGTGGTGGCTTTGTCTTTCACCAGCAGCTTGAAGGCTTCAAAGCGCGAAGCCTTGGCCGCCTTAGGCTTGCGCACAAACACTTCAGGCTCATGCAGCTTGTTGCGAATCACCCAAGCCACCACGGCTGGAATCACGCCCACCAAGAACATGCCGCGCCAGCCAATCACGGGCAGCAGCAGGGGGGTGAGCAGCGCCGCTGCCAGTACACCCACTTGCCAGCCCAGCGCAACGTAAGACGACACGCGTGCACGGTGGCGGGCGGGCCAGGCCTCGGCAGCCAGTGCCATGCCAATGCCAAATTCACCGCCCAGGCCAATGCCGGCAATGGTGCGGTAGGCCAGCAAATCCCAGTAGCCGGTTGCGAACGCGCACAGGCCGGTGAAGATGGCGAACAGCATGATGGTCCACGTCAGCACGCGGATGCGGCCGTAGCGATCAGACAGCGCGCCAAACACAATGCCGCCAAATACGGCGCCAATCAGCGTCCAGGTCACCAGCGAGCCTGCTTGGCCGGGCGTGAGGTTCAAGTCGGCCGAGATGGCGCTGAGCATAAAGCCCAGAATCAGCAGGTCAAAGCCGTCCATGGCGTAGCCAACGGCAGAACCCATCAGGGCTTTCCAGCTGTAGCTGTTGACGGCAGTGGGCTGCCCGGTGGGAGAGGAAGAAGGAGAGGTCATGGCTGTTGTGGTTTTGTTTTTTGATGTCGCACCAACAAGTGCTTCCACAAAAAGCAAATACCCCAAGGTGCAAAGACCTTGGGGGCCAGATATTCAGCCAAGAGCTAGCGCAGTGGCAGGCTGGGCTGCGTGCGCCAAAAGCCTGCAGCAAACTGCAGGCTGTAGATTCGGAGCGTGATTCTATGCAGCCGTTGCAGAGGCTTGAAGCACGGCACCCAACATCCATGCCAAGGTGCGGCGTTTCTTGCGGGCACCAGCATGGTGCGCGTTTTCATGCGATTCGCGTGCGCGGGTTGGCTGTGGATTGATTGGTCGGGCGCATGTGACGCAGGCCCAGTGGTGAACGAACCCTGCACAAAGAGGATTTTTTGCGCGATAGGTGTGCGTCATCGAACAAGTTCGCGCAAAATCGATCTCTTTCGAAATTTGGGGTGGCGATGGCTGCCACCTGTCGCTTTCTTTTCTATCCATCACTGAATGACCCAGTACCAAGAGCTTCTGGCCCGCAAGCGCGAGCTGGACAAGACCATTGAGCAAATGCGCCGCACAGAGTCGGCCACCGCCCTGAAAACCGTGCATGAACTGATCGCCACATTTGGCTTTACGGCGCAGCAGGTGTTTCCTTTCCAGCCGGTGGAAAAGAAAAAAGTACAGGCCAAGTACTACGATCCTGCTACCGGCTTGTCGTGGACAGGGCGTGGCAAAGCGCCCAAGTGGATCGAAGGCAAAGACCGCGCTGCCTACGAAATTGCGCCGACGCGCAGCGAAGCCACCAGCCCGTCAGCGAGCCAGCCATTGGATAGCAACAATCCCTTCCCTATCCAGTAAGCGTGTGGGTCGCCCTAAAAAGAAACCCTGCCTGTGTGCAACAGGCAGGGTTTCTTTTTAGGGCGCGTGGTGTGTGGCCTAAGCGCCGGTGGGCCAGCCTTGCAGGTGCTGCTGGGTGATGTCACGCAGCGCCGTAATCCAGCTGGTGTGGTCGTTCAGACAGGGGATAAAGCGGTAGTCCTTGCCGCCCGCATGCACAAAGGCCTCGCGCGCTTCTTGGTTGATTTCTTCCAGGGTTTCAATGCAGTCGCTGGTAAAGCCGGGGCACATGATGTCTACGCTCTCCAAGCCCTGTTTGGCCATGGCAATCAGGGTGGGCTCGGTATAGGGCTCCAGCCACTTGGCTTTGCCAAAGCGTGACTGGAAGGTGAGGATGTATTGCTCCTCGGTCAGGCCCAGACGCTGGGCCAGCAGGCGGCCTGTGGTGTAGCACTCATCGCGGTAGGGGTCGCCCAGTGCATAGGTGCGCTCGGGCACGCCATGAAAGCTCAGAAACAGCTTTTGGGCGCGGCCGTTGTCGTGCCAGTGCTTTTCCACGGTTTGGGCCAAGGCTTCGATGTAGCCGGGGTGGTCGTGGTAGCGCTGCACAAAGCGCAGCTCTGGAATGTGGCGCTGGGTTTTGGCCCAGTCGTAGACGGCATCACACACGCTGGCGGTGGTGGTGCCGGAGTACTGGGGGTACAGCGGCACGATCAGAATGCGTGTGGCACCTTGGGCCTTGAGGGCATCCAGCTGTGAAGCCATGGATGGGTTGCCGTAGCGCATGGCATAGCTCACCAGCACATTGGCACCCGCTTCGCCCAGCCAGCCTTGTAGCAACGTAGCTTGGCGTTGGGTGAAGTACAGCAGGGGCGAGCCGGTGGCGCCGCCTTCATTCCACACCGTGGCGTATTTGGCAGCAGAGGCCTTGGGGCGGGTGCGCAAGATGATGCCGTGCAAGATCGGCCACCAGGCGAGCTTGGGGATTTCGACCACTCGGTCATCGGCCAGAAATTGCGCCAGGTAGCGGCGCACGGCAGAAGGCGTGGCCTCATCGGGCGTGCCCAGGTTGCACAGCAGCACGCCGGTGCGTTCGGGTTGGTCTGGGGGGAGTTTGGGTTCGGAGGCAAAGCGAGACAGCATGGTTGCCATTGTGACAAAAGCTGGCTGCTTGCCGCGGGCTTTGCCCTGCAGCCCTGGTGGGCTCCAGTATTCTTGCGGCCTATGCTTGACCCATCTCAAATTCGCGCCGTCACCCTGGATTTGGACGATACGCTGTGGCCCATCTGGCCCACCATTCGCCGTGCCGAAGAAGTGCTTTTGCTCTGGTTAAAAGAGCATGCCGCGCAGACTGCACAAGTGTTTTCATCGCCTGAGGCTTTGCGTGCGATTCGTGTGCAGGTTGAACAGGAGCGCCCGGATTTGCGCCACGATTTGAGTGGCTTGCGCAAAGCCTCGATTGCGCAGGCGCTGCGCCAGTCTGGCGATGATGAAAATTTGGCTATGCCCGCGTTTGAGATATTTTTTGCCGAACGCCAGCGGGTGCAGCTGTTTGATGATGCTTTGCATGCGTTGGAGTTCTTGGCGGCACGCTGGCCGGTGGTGGCCGTGACCAATGGCAACTCTGATTTGCGCCAGATCGGGCTGGATCACTTTTTTCAGGACAGCTTTAATGTGCAGCGCACCGGTTTTGCCAAGCCGGATGTACGCATCTTCGACTGTGCGGCGCAGGCGCTGCAAGTGCCGTTGTCGGCGATCTTGCATGTAGGAGACGATGCCAAGTTGGATGCCGTGGCAGCACGGGATGCGGGTATGCACGCTGTTTGGCTCAATCGCGCAGGCTTAGATTGGGCTGTAGAGGATCAGCACCCACCCACGACGGTGGCTAGCTTGTTGGAGTTGTGTGATTTGCTGGCAGCCTGAGTGATGCGCCCCCGCGTGGGGCAAGGAGCACGCGCATGTCTCAAGCCTTGTCTCGTTCATCCAGCATGGATTTGCCCTTGCCTTTGCGCATTGGCTTGATGCAGCCACTGTCGTGGCTGGCGCTGGGGTGGAAGGACATTTGCCGCGCACCAGGGTTGAGCTTGGCACATGGCATGGTCTTAGCTCTGCTGGGTGCTCTGATTTTGCTGCTGGGGCACAATCGCTTTTGGCTGATGGCAGGCGCACTTTCCGGTTTTTTGGTGGTGGGCCCTGTTGTTGCCACCAGTTTGTATGCCATGAGCCGCGCCTTGGAGCGCGGTGAAGCGGTGAACTTGGGGTTGGTGCGGCGTACATGGTCGCACTGGCAACAAGGGCAGAGCAAGCTGGGCAATAGCTATTGGTGCCTGGTGCAGTTTGGCTTGCTGCTGGCGGTTTCTGCCACCGGCTGGGTGGTGATTTCGGCCTCCCTAATTACGCTGCTGTCGCCCGTACGCATTGCCTCGCCGATGGACTTTGTGCAGCACGTGGTGCTGGCCCAAGACAGCACGCTGTTTTATCTGTGGCTGGGCTTGGGCAGTTTTTTGGCTGCACCTATTTTTGCATCCAGTGTGGTTTCTATGCCTTTGTTGCTGGATCGCAAAGTGAGCTTGCCGCAGGCCGTGCTCACTAGCTGGTTGGTGATTTTGCAAAACCCCATCGCCATGGCGCTGTGGGCGGCGCTGATTGTGGTGTTTACTTTATTGGGCTTGGCGTCGTTGCTGCTGGGTCTGGTGTTTGTGATGCCAATGCTCGGACATGCCAGCTGGCATGCCTACCGGGATTTGGTGGACGCATCAGACTTTGCGTTGCGGGAGGCCGCATCGTAGCGACCTGGCCCTGCGGTTTCTAGGACACGTGTCGTGATCTTTGGCTACACAGAAGAACAAATTTCGCATTTCTTTATGACGTACGGCATTGGGGCGTTCATCCTCTTCATGCTGTTCATCATTGGCCACCTGGCCTGGGAGTCCAAGGCGGGCAAGTTCGGTACCTTTGTGCTGTTTCTGGGGCTGGCCGTTGGCTTTACGGGCTTTATCGCCAAAGCCGTGATCCAGTGGTACCTGGAAAAATAATGCTTTAAAAACAAGAGCTGTTAGCGCTTGATATGTAAAGGTTTGAAATGTTTTTGCATTGCAAAACTTTATTTATCAGGCGCTGTTAGCTCTTATTTTTGCGTATGGACTTGCGCTTGTTGCACCGCATGGGCTACTTGCATGCCGCTGCGCACCGCGCCCTCTAAGGTGGCGGGGTAGGGGCCATCGATATAGTCGCCGCAGGCCCACAGGCCGGGCGCAATCTGCATGCTGGGGCGCTGCACCTGGGGTGTGCAGGCAAAGGTGGCGCGCTTGTCGATCACGGTTTGAAGGGCTTGCAAATCGGGTAGCTGTAGCTGCTCGCGGGCTTGCTGCAGCACCTGGGTTTGCAGCTGTGCTTTGTCGTCGGGGCTGGCGCTGATGACCAAGGCAATCACCCCTTGCGGGCCTCCGAGCTGGCCTTTGTCAAACGCAAATTGCGCAGGCGCACCGGTATGGCTGCGCAGTGCCACCATGGGCGCAGGCAGCAGTGGGTGCTGCTGTTGGGGCGCTGTATACGCATAGACGGTGGCAATGGCGGTGTGCGGCAATGCATGGGCGGTGGCAACCCAAGACTGGGCCGGCGCTTGCAGCGCAGCGGGCACCACGGCGCTTTGCACCAAACGTGCGGCCTGGGCGCAGGCAGTGGCCAACACTACGGTATCAAACGCCTGGCCATTCACCAGCCAGGTGGCGCTGTCTGCCTGCCATGCCAGGTGCATGGCCCGTACGCCCAACTGCAGTTGGGCACCTTGGGTCTGCAGCCATTGCGCTGCAGTTGCGGGATACAGAGTGCTGAGGTCGGTGCGTGGAATCAGAAAGTTAGAGCCGCCTTGGCCACTGAACAGCCCATCTTGCAGCACACGCAAAAAAATGCGGCCACTGGCTGTGGCGGCAGGCAAATTCAGGGCTGAGATGCACAGGGGATCGACAAAGTCTTGCATCAGGCGCGCAGGCAAGCCGTGGCAAATCTCTGCCACCGTGGCACTGGCTGCGCATTGAAACTGCTGGCGTTGCCAGCGGTGGGCGGTGCGCAGCAGGGCCAGTTTGTCGCGCCAGCTCCAGCCACCGCTGCGGGCAATGCCGATGGCTGCATCCCATGGCGGCGGCAGGTCGGGCAATTGCAGTCCGGTGCCATCGGCGTAGCGCAAATCCAGGGGCAGGCGCTGCAGGGCTTGGTCTGCGGGCACGCCCACCATGTGCATGGCTTGCAGGCAAGCGCTGTAGGCGCCGATCAAAATGTGCTGGCCGTTATCCAGCGTCCAGCTTTGGCCTTGCGGCCCTTGCACGGTTAGCGCGCGGGCACGGCCACCCCAGGTGCGGCTGGCCTCCCAGATATGCAACTGGTGGCCCTGCTGTTGCAGCGCTGTGGCGGCAGCCATGCCGGCCCAGCCCCCACCAATGATGGCAATGCGCAACGGTGCGTGGCTTGCCACGGTTACATGCGGCCCAAGGCTTGCATCTTCCACGCCAGCCACAGCTTGCGCAGTGGCGTCAGGCCAATGCGCTGGTGCAAGACTTGGAAGTTTTCCGCCTCAATCTCGCGCAGCAAGGTGCGATAGATGCTGGCCATCATCAAGCCCGGTTTCTGGGCGCGGCGGTCTTCGGCAGGCAACAGAGCAAACGCTTCTTCATAGAGCTGGTGCGCGCGCTGGGTTTGAAAGCGCATCAAGGCGGTAAAGCGCTCGGAGTATTCACGCTTGGTGATTTCATGCGCCTTGACATCGAACTGCTGCAAATCGCTGATGGGCAGGTAGATGCGGCCCCGCATCGCATCTTCACCCACATCGCGAATGATGTTGGTCAGCTGAAATGCTTGGCCCAGTTTGTGTGCGTACGCTGTGGTGCCTTCATTGGTTTGGCCAAAAATGCGCGCTGCCACCTCACCCACCACACCCGCCACCAAGTGGCAATAGCGCTGCAGGCCGGGGTAGTCCAGATACCGGGTCTGGTCCAGGTCCATCTGGCAGCCTTCAATGACGGCCTGCAGGTGACGCAGCTCAATCTGAAATGACTGGGTGTGCGGCATCAGCGCCAGCATGACCGGGTGGCTGGGTTTGCCCGCAAAGGCTTGTGCCACCTCCTGCTGCCACCATGCCAGTTTTTGTGCAGCGACACCGGGGTCTTCGACCTCGTCGACTACGTCATCCACTTCGCGGCAAAACGCATAGAACGCTGTGATGGCAGCGCGGCGATGGGCGGGCAGGAAAAGAAAGGCGTAATAAAAGCTGCTGCCAGAGGCCGCAGCTTTTTCTTGGACGTAAGTTTCCGGTGTCATATAGCGAGTGATTGTCCCATGCCTTGGGTGGGGCGCTGCAATTGCCTAGGAAGGTGAGTGTGCTTGATGTGAATCAAGCGTCATCGACGTTGATGGCATGTTTTTTGAGCAAGCCATCTAAGATGGCAAAGTTGCAATCAGATACATCGAACGAGATGCTCAGTTTCAATTCCCTGCGCTTAACTCAGCGCTACATGCTGGTTTTTGTCGGTTACTTTTTGTCGATGGCTGTGGTCATCGGCATGAGTTGGCATGGATTGATGAGCGCTCGCGACAGTCTGGGCGCGTTGCATGACAAATCGCTGCAGCGCATTTTGCTGGCAGAGTCCATCAACGAAAGCGTGGTGCAGTCGCGCATGCAAATGTTGCTGGCTTTTCAGCATGCGCCAGACAGCCCGCTGGCAAGTTTGCATGAGCACCCGGTTAGCGAGCACTTGGACTTGGTCAAGCACAACCTGAGCCAAGGTATGGAGTGGCAAAAAGAGCTCAATTCCATGATCGATGCGGGCATGGAAAAAGACATGTTCGCCGAAGCCATGCGGGTGCAAAACGACTGGAACAGCAAGCTGAATGTGTTGGTGGGTCAGATGGCCGCAGGTGATTTCAGCAGTGACCTGATGTCGCGCTTTCTGGCAACAGGCCGTGAAGAGGGAGACATGTTGGTGGCCTTGGTGGGGGCTTTCAAGGGCTTGCAAGTGACGCAGGCGGATGAGGCTTTCCAGGCAGCCGATGAGCGCTACCACGTCAGCATCCTGGTGTTTGCGCTGTGCGTGTTGTTTGGCGGATTGCCAGCCACCTTGTTGTCGGTGTCTTTGCTCAAGCGTATGCAGGCGGGCTTTAAGCAAGCCCATCGCACGGCGCAAGCCATTGCGGCCGGTGATATTTCGCAACGAGTGAGCTCGTCGGGCAAAGATGAAATCACCGAGTTGCTGGTGCAAATGGAAGATATGCGCAGCCACCTGCA
>JAFAGF010000155.1 GCA_023422975.1 Pseudomonadota bacterium | reverse complement strand
CTGGCCTGCAGCCAACGCACGTCCTGCTCCAAAGCAGCCACGGCAGTAATGACCAACGGTGTTTCCGCGTGCGGCGGCACAGCGGTTGTGGAGGTAGTTGCCGAATGGCTCACAGCTTCTCCTTCATCAAAGCCCAGTCCTGCGCCAGCTCGGCACGGGTCAGCGCAAAGGGATGGCTGGATTTGCGCAGGGCCGACAGCAGCAGCACCAAGGTGCTCAGCCACGCCAGCATCCACACCCCTGCAATCACCCATGCCACCACGCCGCGCTGCGGCGAATCCCAAAAGTGCACCAGCACGGCCAGCGACAGCAGCACCAGCGCCACAATCGTCAGCCCTCCCAGCACTACACCCAGCACCACAATGGCTTGCAAACGCTGCTTTTGCGCAGTCCATTCCAGGCGCGCTAGCGCAATGCGGTCTTCTGCCGCGATGGCTCCTTCATTGAGATTGGCCCGCATGCGAGCAGACAAGTTTTCCAATCCAAGAATCGACATCCAATTCACGGCATATTTCCTTTGCGAGGCTGTGAGCTGAAGGTGTCAAAAAGCTGGTGAGCTGAGTGCCACTCACGCACAACCCAGCCAATCGAGAACCTCCAATTTGCGATGGAGGCAAGGCGCAGCGCCGCAGACAGTACACAGAAGTAAGCTGGGGCCAAGCGCCAATGCATCCAAGGTCGTGTCAGCAGCGCTTAGCGACGTGCCAGCAAAAAGCCCAGCAACGCACCCACTGCCAGCGCAGCACCGGCCACACGCCATGGCTCGTCGTGCGCATAACGATCAGCCACATAAGCAGCTTCCTTGGCTTGGCGCGCTGCTTCGTGCGCAGCATTCAATGTGCTTTCACGGGCGCGGTACACACCATCATCGAGCTTTTGGCGCAGCACGCTGATTTGCGGGATGGCGTCCAGATCTTTGCTGGCCAGCAGACCGCGCACATCCGTAACCAGTTTTTCTAGGTCAGCTTGGGCAGAGGAAACCGTGTCAGAAAACGCCATGATGAAAGCCTTTCTTTGTCATTGAATGGAAGAGAAATCACACGCCAAGGTCAAAGACCATAGCAACAGTGTTGGATGCCATCTTAGCGAATGCATAGAGGCCCACAAGTCAGCCTAGGCCGCACAAGGTCAAGATTTCTTGCTTAATTGCAGCAAAACCTCATCGGCAATTGCCATGCAACTGGTCAAACCGGGCGACTCAATACCAAACAGGTTCACCAGCCCGGCAACGCCGTGCGTGTCAGCGCCTTGAATCACAAAGTCGGCCGCAGCATCACCTGGCCCAGCAATCTTGGGGCGCATGCCCGCATAACCCGGCGCCAAGCTACCGGTCTTCAGGCCCGGCCAGTATTTATGAACTTCGGCATAAAAGCCTTCACAACGCTGTGGGTCAACTTGCAACTGATCGGGGCTGTCTACCCACTCCACATCGGGGCCAAACTTGGCCTGGCCGCCCAAATCCAGCGTCAAGTGCACGCCCAAGCCTGCCGCTTCTGGCACCGGGTAAATCAAATGGCTAAATGGCGCACGACCACTGAGCGTGAAATAGTTGCCCTTGGCAAAAAAAGCCTGCGGCACATGGCATGCATCCAATCCCTGCACCTTGCCAGCCACTGCAGGTGCAAACAGGCCTGCGGCATTGACCACCTCTTGCGCCAGCAGTTCTGTGCCATCTTCGGTGCAGATCAAAATGCCATCCGCCTGCACTTGAGCCGATGCAACCGGTGACAACAGCGCCAGCGCCCCCCCGGCATTCTCCATATCGCCTTGCAAGGCCAACATCAGCCCATGGCTGTCCACAATGCCGGTACTGGGTGACAGCAGTGCGGCATAGCATTCGAGCGCAGGCTCCATGGCCTTGGCTTGCTCGCGGCTGAGCATTTGCAAATCATGCACGCCATTGGCCTCGGCCTTTTTTTGGATCAACGCCAACTGCGCGACTTGCTCGGCACTGGTGGCCACAATCAATTTGCCGCAGCGACGTGCATCCACCCCTTTTTCAGCGCAGAAGGCATACAGCTGCTCCTTGCCTTGCACACACAACCGTGCTTTGAGCGAACCTGCGGGGTAATAAATACCTGCATGAATGACCTCGCTGTTGCGCGAGCTGGTGCCCGTGCCAATCGCATCCGCTGCCTCCAGCACAATCACTTCCCGCCCGGACTGCGCCAAGGCCCTGCCCACCGCCAGCCCCACGACTCCAGCACCAATCACCACGCTTTGTACTTGATCTACCACGTATGTCTTCCCGATGTATTTTTGTTTCCGTGCCCAAGCGTACGCCCAGAACAGCAGTGCAAAGCTTAATAAATTCTTACACCAAGGCATAGCGACTTTTGCCACAACTTCACTCGGCTTTACGGCAATCTGCCATTTATCGGAAGCAACTACCACATGCAGTGGCCCAAAGGCTTGGCATATATTCACAATTCATTACACTGCGACGTTAACTCACCAATGAAACCGTAAGCTGCATGCGTTGAATGGCAGGCAGTGTGATGCAAGGCCAACCGCCCTTTGCATGATTGACAAGCCGCTGCAATGCGCGCGACTGCCAACGCAGCCAGTCGTTGCCACACACCGGCCTTTATTCCACTTTTTCTGAACCAACATGGTTGCAACCATCCTCGTCGGCATGCTGTGCGCGCACCTGTTGTGCTTTTCAGTCATGTTTTTGCTGATCAGCAAACGCTTGCACGGCAACAAAATGGGCATGGACTTTTTTGCCCTCGGCAACCTCTTGCTAGGGCTTGCCTATGTGCTGCAACTCGCCGAAGGAGCTCCATCATGGAGCGGCATGAGCGTGGCCAACCACGTTCTCACACTGGCCTCCCCGATTGCCTACTGGCTGGGTGCCATGCGTTTCTTTGGCCATGCCGTACCTTTGTGGCGCCCATTGATCGCATTCGCGGTGCTGTATGGAGCCGCGCAAGCACTGGTGCAGTGGAGCCTTGGCCCTACCGCGCGTTACGCAATGCTGGCAGGCATGTCTGCGCTGCTGTTTTTCGTCATGACCCTGACGGTCATCTATGGTGTGCGCACTTTTGCCAAAGATCTGTATAGCGAGATGGTGTTTTTCGCCCTGCTGATCAGCGGCATCTGCGTTCTCAATGCATTGAAATTCTTCAAAATTGTGGATGGAGGTTTGGAAGCTCTGCAAATGGACAGCAGCTTTCAAACCGTGTTCTACATTTACATGTCTTCTTTGGCCACCATCTTTCCCCCCTCCATCGTCTGGCTGGTGCTGCGCCGCTTGACCGATAAGCTGCGCGACATGGCCGCCCGTGACCCCATGACACAACTGCTCAACCGCCGGGGCCTGGGCGAAGCACTGCAGCTGTTTTTCAACGCTCGCCACACCGCGCCTGCTTACCTGCTGCTGCTGGACGTTGACCACTTCAAAAACATCAATGACACCTATGGGCACCCTGCCGGAGATGCAGTGCTGTGTCACGTGGCGCAAGTGCTGCGCACCACCGCGCGCCGCGGTGATTTGGTGGGCCGCATCGGTGGTGAAGAATTTGTCGTCATCTGCTTAGACACGGACGAAGCTGGCGTTCTGCGCTTGGCCGAGCGGCTGCGCGCCATGCTGCAAGCGCATGCCATAGACATCACAGAAAGCCCGCAGCCACTGCGCTGCACCGTCACCATTGGCGTCTCCCACCTCTTCCGCTATGCAGCTGCTCTGGATGAAGCCATGCACGCTGCAGACAAGGCGCTGTACCGCGGTAAAGCTGCTGGTCGCAATCGCGTAGAGACAGCTCAGTCACCCGATGAACCGCGTACGCTGCAGAGCACCAAGCCCGGGATGCTGGCGCATGAGACCGTGCAGACAGCGGAGCTGAATTCGCCTGCGGTTCCCCGGTAGCCAGAAACAGACAAAATCGCACCTCTGGCGCTCTGCGGGAGCGCTGCATTCTCAGCAGGCATCTGCGGATGCAAAACCTCCCCAGCGTTTGCTGGGAAAGGCGTTTCACTCATCTGAGTTGCCATGCACAAAGAGAGAGGATGCTTTCTTTAAGTCCTCTTCGCAACCTTGTCAGTTCACCCTTTGAACTCACCAAAGCATTTAGTTTAGGGTTCAGCCAGCCCCCTTCACCTCACGGCCACCCGAAAGCGGCTCCGGCTCCGAAGTTGCCAGTGCCTGCAGCGCAGCCAGCCACGCTGCATGGGTGCCAATTCTGCGCATGGGTGGCAAGGCCTGTACCAGGCGTTTGCCATAAGCCTTGGAGCGCAGGCGCGTGTCTGCGACCACCAAGATGCCCCGATCGGTTTCGCGGCGAATCAAGCGCCCCGCACCTTGTTTCAATGCCATTGCCGCCTCTGGCAGCATGTAGTCACCAAAAGGGCTGCGCCCCACTGCCTCCAGTTGGCGCGAGCGGGCTTCCACCAAGGGGTCATCGGGTGGCGGAAAAGGCAATTTATCAATCACCACCAACTGCAGGGCATCGCCTGGGATGTCGACCCCCTCCCAAAACGTCGATGAAGCCACCAGCACACAACCGCGCCCGTTCACTACGCCGGCACGAAAGCGTTCCATCAAAGCATGCTTGGGGCCTTGGCCCTGCACCAGTACATCAATGGGCTCAAACATGCCAAAGCGCTGCTGCAACTGTGCACCAATCGCATCCAAGGCTTTAAGCGTGGTGGTGAGCACCAAGGTGCGCCCGCCCAAAGCCTGCGCACCATCACCTGCCAGTTGCGCTACCGCTGCGCTGTGAGCCGCTTGCTGCGCAGGCTCAGGAAATTCCTCAGGCACATACAGCACCGCCTGGTGCGTGTAGTCGAAAGGACTCTCCACCTTAAGCACCTGCGCATTGCGCAGCCCGCAGGTTTCTGTAAACCAGCGCAGATCGTCGTCATCGCCCAAGGTGGCGGAGGTAAACACCCATGCTTTCTGTGATGCAGGCGACGATTGCGCATCGCCCTCTTGCTCCATGTGTTCACGCATCAGCCGGGCAATGCTCAAGGGCGACTCCATCAGCCGCAGGTGCTGGCGCTGCACCTCCAGCCAGCGCACCGCATCATCAGGCACAGGCTGCGCAAAACTGGCCAGTTGCGCAAGCAAGCGCGCCCCACGCTCATACAGCGGGATCAAGGCATGGGCAGTTTCTGCCACACTGGCCAGCGCCATCAACAGTGCCCGCATGGACTGCCCCACGCCATGCAGGCCGCGGCGCCACGCGGCCTCCGGCAAGGTCTCCGGCGCCGCACCCAACCAGCGCAGCCGCGTGCCAGGGGGGCTGCCACCACCCACGGCACGCCATTCGTTGATGGCGTGCTCCAACGCACCCAGCAACTGCATCCAGTCGGCCAGCCCTCGCGCATGCAGTGTCACATCGGCCAACGCATCTTTGATAAAGCCTTGTAGCTGGCGCGTGCCCAGCACCCAGCCCGCAAACTGAATGCCGGTCTCATTGAGTTGGTGCGCCTCATCCATCACTACCACGCCTGCGGTGGGCAGCAACTGCGCCACTCCGGAGTCTCGCACCTCCATATCGGCAAAAAACAGATGGTGGTTCACCACGCAAATGTCCGCTTCTAACGCCTGCGCGCGGGCTGTGTTGACGTGGCATTGTTCCCAATGCGCACAGCTGCTACCCACACAGTTGTCTTTGGTGGAGGTGACCATGGCAGCCACCGTAGAGTTTTCCGCCAACCCGGGCAGCTCTCCCAGATCGCCCGTGCGTGTGCCGTGCGACCAGTCTTGCACGCGTGCCACGGCACGCAGCACCTGCGGGTCCAGCGGCACTTTGCTTTGGTGCACCTGCCCCAAGCGGTGCAGGCACAGATAACTGGAGCGCCCCTTGAGGCGTGCAATACGCAAGGGCAAGCCCAAGGCCTGTACCAAGCGCGGCAAATCGCGCAGATACAGCTGGTCTTGCAAGGCCTTGGTGGCCGTAGAAATCACCACTCGTTTGCCACTGAGCAGCGACGGCACCAGATAAGAGAAGGTTTTTCCCACCCCGGTGCCCGCCTCCACCACCAGCACCCCCCCGGTGTCGATGGTGTGCGCCACCGCCATCGCCATGGCCGTTTGCCCCGTACGCGGGCGGAAATGCGGCTCTGCACGCGAGAGCCAGCCGTCTTGCGAAAAAGCGGCTGCAACCTGGTCGTGCAAATTCATGGCGGAGTAATAAAGAAAAAAAGAGCTGTTAGCGCTGTAATTTCAAGGACTTCAGATACAAAAATATCTGAAAGCCAGTGAGATCAAGCGCTAGCCGCTCCTGTTTTTAAGGCTTGGGAAGAGTTTCAGGAATGGGCAGTGGCGCGCCCTTGCGGCGTGCAATTTCATCGGCCTTGCTGGCACGGCGTGCCTCGGCCTCTGCTTGCTTGGCTTGGTACTCTTGCGCCGCCTTGGCGCGGGACTGTGCTTGCGTTTGCTGCTTGGCAGCAACCGACGCTTCATGCGACTGCACGCGGCGCGCTTGTTCAGCAGCGCGCTTTTGGGCTTCTGTGGCACGGGTTTCGGTGCTGAGCACGCCCGAGCCATCGCGCGGCGTGACGGTGACCGGCGCAGGTGCTGGCTTCTCCCGCTGCTTGCGCTCAATGGCACGCAACCGTTCATCGGCCTTTTCCTGGCGCTCTTCACGGTTCAGGCGCAGCTCTCGCTCGTGCAGCACATTGTCTTCTTCGCGCGCAGCAGTCCGCGCTTTGGACAAGCAGTTCTCCACCGCAAAGCGCTGCCAGCAGGCTTTTTCCGCAGCTTGCTTGCGCGCTTCAATGACGCTGCGCTCGCGCGCAATCTCGGCACGCTCCTGCACGCGCGCTTGTGCACGCTCCTGCAACAGCGCTTCGTGGGCTTTATCGGCATCCAGCGCCGCATCTTGTGCGTGCGCAGCGACGGCCAGCACACCCAGTGCCAGCGCTTTACATGTCAAAGGGAGCAAGCGAGAGAATTTCATAGTGTGGAATCAGGTCAACCCGGTATCCACCACCCGGCGCTCGAGTGCGAGGAATTCCTGAGATTGCATTTCGTTCAAGCGTGACACTGTACGCGGAAACTCATGCGCCAGCGGCCCTTCCGTGTACAGCTGCTCGGGCGGCACTGCCGCCGACATGACCAACTTCACGCGGCGGTCATACATCACATCGATCAGCCACGTGAAGCGGCGTGCGGGCGACGCCATGTTCACCGGCATGTATGGCACGTTGGACAGCAGCACCGTGTGGAACTGGCTGGCAATTTCCAGATAATCGTTTTGCGAGCGTGGGCCACCGCACAGCTCACGGAAATCAAACCAAATCACGCCCCCAGCACGGCGCACTGCGGGAATCTCGCGCGATTCGATTTTGAAAACCGGTTTTTCGTCTGACACATCAGCCAACTGTGCAAACGCCTCGACCATGGAGGCATCTGCCTCTGCGCCCAACGGACAATGGTAGAGCTTGACCAACTCCAGCGTACGGCGGCGGTAATCGGTACCGTTGTCTACATTCACCACATCCATCGTGGCGTTGAGCAAATCAATCGCCGGCAAGATGCGGTCGCGGTGCAAGCCGTCCGGGTACAGGCCGTCGGGTGTGAAGTTGGACGTGGTCACAAAACCTACGCCGTTATCAAACAGCGACACCAGCAAGCGGTGCAAGATCATGGCGTCGGTGATGTCCGCCACGTGGAATTCGTCAAAACAGATCAGCTTGTAGCGCTTGGCGATCTTGGCACCCAGCGCATCCAGCGGGTTTTGCGTGCCTTGCAGCAGATGCAACTCACGGTGCACCTCGCGCATGAATTCGTGAAAGTGCAAACGCACTTTGCGCTTCAAGGGCACTGCATTGAAAAAGCAGTCCATCAAAAAGCTTTTGCCCCGCCCTACGCCGCCGTACATGTACACGCCGCGCGGAATCTCGGGCTTTTGAAAAATCTTCTTGAGCGCGTTGGAACGCTTGGACTTGTAAACCGCCCAGTCGTCGGCGCAGCGCTGCAGCGCATCGACAGCGCGCAGTTGTGCGGGGTCGGCAGTAAAACCTTTGGCGGCGAGTTCGGCCTCATAGGCCGCACGGACAGACTGGCTCATGCTCAACAAACTTTCAAACTCAAAGACTTGCAATCAACATGGTCGTTGCAAACCCTA
>JAFAGF010000145.1 GCA_023422975.1 Pseudomonadota bacterium | reverse complement strand
GGCAGAGCCAGGGCGCAGCCAGTGCAGCGAAAGACGGGCTGCATAAAACGCTGCTGGCAAGCGGTGCACAGCACATCGGCACAGGGCCATGCATGGCAAGCCAGGCATTGGCTGGGCAGTGTGAGTCGGCCTCTTGCAAAAGGGGATAGCCATGTTGGCCAGCGCGGCAGCATGAAATCAATATACTGCCGCGGCACCCGCTGCTGCCATGCCGTATGGCAGCGGGGTTGTGGAATGAATGCTTCATGTCTGAGAACTTGCCCCCCACCATCGATCCGACGGCTGCTGCACGCTGGCAGCTTGCTGCCCCTGCGCAATCGCCTTGGCTGCACGAAGAGGTAGGGCGTCGGATGGAAGACCGTTTGCAATGGATTTGCCGCACGCCGAAAACATGGTGTGACTGGCAGCCAGTGCGCGGAGGCGTGCAGGCCCATGCATTGGTGGCGCAGCGTTATCCGCAAGCGCAGTGCCATGTGGTGGAAGTGGCGCCGCGCATGCAAGCTGTGGCTCAAGCGCAGTGGGCCAAGCCTTGGTGGAAGCCCAATTGGGGGGCGGCGAAAACGTCGGTGGCAATGCCTGTCAAAGGCTCGGTTGACATGCTATGGGCCAACATGGCGCTGCACCAGCAGGCGCAGCCCATGCACATGCTGCAAGCTTGGCATGATGCTTTGGCGGTAGATGGTTTTGTGATGTTTTCATGCTTGGGGCCAGACACCGCCAAAGAGCTGCGTGACTTGTATGCCCAGATGGGCTGGCCCGCTGCGGGGCACAGCTATACCGACATGCATGACTGGGGTGACATGCTGGTGCAGGCGGGTTTTGCCGAGCCAGTGATGGATATGGAGACGATCACCTTGACTTTTGCAACGCCGCAGCGCTTGTTGCAGGAGTTGCGTGAGCTGGGTTGCAACTTGCACCCACAGCGTTTTGCAGGGCTGCGCGGCAAGGCGTGGCTTCGGGCTTTGCACCAGTCCATCGACCAGTACATGCGTGTTGACAGCAGCGAGGGGCAGATCGCTTTGACCTTTGAGCTGGTGTATGGCCATGCCTTCAAACCCGCGCCCCGTGTGGCTGTGGAGCGCGAGAGTGCGGTCTCTTTGGAGCAAATGCGCAGCATGCTCCAAAAAGGTCGGGAGCAGGGTTTGCGATAGGCGAAAAGCTACTTTTGCTGCTTTGATTTAAAACAAAGCGCACTACAATTTTTTCAAACTACTGATAGCAAGCACGCGTGGAAATACCGCTCCGCGCGGTGCAAAGCCAAAGGCCCGAGGGCCTCTTCAGGGGAGACAAAATTGGTGTGTCGCTATGCCTTACAGACAGGCTGGAGCGCAAATCTTGCGTCGGCCTGCAGTGTGTTTGTTTCTTTGGGTCTTGCGTGGACATCTGCACGCGGCCTTTTTCTCCATCGGTCGAAGTCTGCGCAACGTCCTACAGAGCGGCGCTGCGATAGTACTGCTTCCTGCTTGAAATCCCTGTACGCATTTGTATGGCCGCCTTGCAGACTGCAAGTGTGGCAGCGCAGTGCTGCGTGTCAGGTGCCTTGATTCCCCGTTTTCTTTGCAAGATTTCGCGTGGAACTGCAAGGCAGCTGCGCAACGGAATTCCGGAGGCTTAGACGCAAGTGAGAACTATGAAAAGCAGATTTTCCCCACTGGTTTCTCTGTGTACGGCGGTTGCGGCATGGGGGGCAAGCGCAGCGCATGCGGTGCAAGATTTGCCGGGTGGCCCGGCGGTCAAGCAGCTGAACTTGCACCCTCCTGTCACACGCATTGCGCAAGAACAGCACTTTCTGCACTGGATGATGCTGTCCATTTGCGTGGTGATTTTTGTGGGTGTGTTTGCGGTGATGTTTTATTCCATCTGGAAGCACCGCAAATCACAGGGGGCCAAAGCTGCCAACTTTCATGAGTCCGCTACGGTGGAAGTGATCTGGACGGTTATTCCCTTCATCATCGTGATCTTGATGGCCTTGCCTGCCACCAAGGTGCTGGTGGCGCAAAAAGACACCACCAATGCAGAGCTCACCATCAAAGTCACGGGCTACCAGTGGAAATGGGGCTATGACTACCTCAAGGGGCCGGGAGAGGGGTTAAGCTTTTTATCGACGATTGACAGCAGCCACCGCGCAATGTCTGACAGCGGTGATGTGAGCCAAGCTCCGAATGACTATCTTCTGCGCGTTGATAACCCGCTGGTGGTGCCTGTGGGCAAGAAAGTGCGCATCATCACCACCGCCAATGACGTGATTCACAGCTTCATGGTGCCTGCGTTTGGTATCAAGCAGGATGCGATCCCGGGCTTTGTGCGCGATACCTGGTTCAAAGCAGACAAGCCTGGTGACTATTACGGCCAGTGTGCAGAGCTGTGCGGCAAAGAGCACGCCTACATGCCCATTCATGTGAAGGTACTGGACACAGGTCCTTATGCTGCATGGGTGGATGAGCAGCAAAAGTTGGCTGCGGCGAAACAGGATGATCCCAACAAGGAATGGAAGCTTGATGAATTGATTGCCCGTGGTGCCAAGGTGTACGCGGCCAATTGCGCGGCATGCCATCAGGCCAATGGAAAGGGTGCAGGAGCCATCAAACCGCTAGATGGCAGTGCGTTGGTACGTGGCAGCTTGGCGGAACCGATGCACGTGGTGCTGGAAGGTCGGGCCAACGGCACGATGCCATCGTGGAAACAGCTCAGTGACGTGGAGCTAGCAGCGGTGCTGACCTATGTCAAAAATCACTGGAGCAACCAAACCGGGCAGCTGATTCAGCCTGCGCAGTTCACGGCTGCTCGCCAGGGTAAGTTCCCCGAAGGGGGGGCTGCGCCAGCAGCAGAAACATCGCCTGCCTCAGCCACAGAAGCACCTGCGGCCGATGCCTCCAAGGTGAGTACGGTAATGCCGGTGCAGGTGTTTTTCGCGACGGGGCAAAGCGCGCTCGATAGCAAGGCGCAGGAGCAAGTGCAAGCTGCTGCAGTGTGGCTGAACGCGCATGCAGACGTCAAAGTGGTCTTGTCTGGCTTTGTCGATGCCACTGGCAGTGCCGATGTCAACGCAGAACTGGCGAAGCAACGTGCGCAAGCCGTAGCTCAAGCATTGGCGGGTGCAGGGATTGCTGCAGAGCGCATTGAAATGCGCAAACCCCAGACCATTACCGACAGCACGGGCGCCGATGAGCAAGCGCGTCGGGTTGATATCGTGGCTGCGCAGTGAGCGCATTGAACAGACAGAGCGAGGGAGACACGCACATGAGCGCCATTTACCCACCTTCTCACGACGCCGTTCACGACGATCACCACCATGATCATCACCACGCCACGCCTACGGGCTGGCGTCGCTGGCTGTATGCCACCAACCACAAAGACATTGGCACGCTGTATTTATTGTTCAGCTTCACCATGCTGATGATTGGTGGTGTGCTGGCATTGCTGATTCGGGCGGAACTGTTTCAGCCAGGCCTGCAATTGGTCAACCCCGAGTTGTTTAACCAGCTGACCACCATGCACGGATTGATCATGGTGTTTGGTGCCATCATGCCGGCCTTTGTAGGCTTTGCGAACTGGATGTTGCCCCTGCAAATTGGCGCATCCGACATGGCTTTTGCGCGCATGAATAACTTCAGTTTCTGGTTGATGGTGCCTGCGGGCATCATGCTGGTAGCTTCGTTCTTCATGCCCGGTGGTGCACCTGCCGCAGGCTGGACGCTGTATGCGCCGCTGACCCTGCAAATGGGTCCGTCCATGGACACCAGCATTTTTGCCATGCACATCATGGGGGCCAGCTCCATCATGGGCTCGATCAACATCATCGTCACCATCTTGAACATGCGCGCGCCCGGCATGACGCTGATGAAGATGCCCATGTTTGCGTGGACATGGTTGATCACCGCCTATCTGCTGATTGCCGTGATGCCGGTGCTGGCGGGCGCCATCACCATGACGCTGACGGACCGCCACTTTGGCACCAGCTTCTTCAACCCCGCAGGCGGCGGCGATCCGGTGATGTACCAGCACATCTTCTGGTTTTTTGGCCACCCTGAGGTGTACATCATGATCTTGCCGGCCTTCGGCATCATCAGCCAGATCGTGCCGGCATTCAGTCGCAAAAAGCTGTTTGGCTATGCTTCCATGGTGTATGCCACCAGCTCGATTGCGATCTTGAGCTTCATCGTCTGGGCGCACCACATGTTCACCACGGGCATGCCGGTCACGGGCCAGCTGTTTTTCATGTATTCGACCATGTTGATCTCGGTACCCACGGCGGTGAAGATCTTCAACTGGGTGGCCACCATGTGGCGCGGCGCTATGACGTTTGAGACGCCGATGCTGTTCTCGGTGGGCTTTATCTTTGTGTTCACCATGGGTGGCTTTACGGGGCTGATCTTGTCCATGGCCCCCATCGACATTCAGCTGCAAGACACCTACTACGTCGTGGCGCACTTTCACTATGTGCTGGTGGCGGGCTCGCTGTTTTCCATGTTTGCGGCCTATTACTACTGGGCGCCCAAGTGGACGGGCGTGATGTATTCCGAGCGCCGTGGCCAGATTCACTTCTGGGGCTCGCTCATCTTCTTCAACATCACTTTCTTCCCCATGCACTTTTTGGGCTTGGCCGGCATGCCGCGCCGTTATGCCGACTATCCCATGCAGTTTGCAGACTTCAACGCCGTGGCATCGGTGGGTGCGCTGGGCTTTGGTTTGATGCAGGTGTATTTCTTCCTTGCCGTGGTGGTGCCCGCCATGCGTGGCAAAGGTGCGAAAGCGCCGCAAAAGCCCTGGGAAGCTGCGGAAGGCTTGGAGTGGGAAGTGCCATCTCCCGCACCTTTCCATACCTTTGAAACCCCGCCCAAACTCGACAGCACGGCGACCCGTGTGATTGGATAAGACCATGATGCAGCCTAAACACAGCAACTCCATGCCCAGTCGTACCGAGACGTGGCAACTGCAGCGTCAGCGCAATGCACGCATGGCGTGGATCTTGGCCTCGATTGCCGCAACCTTCTTTATCGGTTTTGTGGCCAAGATGGCTTGGCTGGGCGGCTAAGCGGTGGTTATGGGTATGAAGCAGCACAAGCGCCGCGCCAATGTGCAAATGGTCACCAAACTCTTGGTGATCACCATCGGCATGTTTGCTTTTGGGTATGCGCTCATCCCCATCTACAAGCATGTGTGTGAGGCACTGGGCATCAACATTCTCACGATTTCAGAGAGGCAAGTACCCGGTAATGGCGTGGTGGGCAAGTTGCCCGCTAACACCCAGGTGGATACCAGCCGCACGATTACCGTGGAGTTTGATGCCAATGCACGAGGTCCTTGGGACTTCAAGCCGGAGAAGGTGTCCATGCAGGTGCACCCGGGTGAGCTTGCCACGGTGTTGTATGAGTTCCAAAACGTGCAGGATCGTGCCATGGCGGCTCAGGCGATTCCCAGTTATGCGCCGCGCAATGCGGCACCGCATTTCACCAAGCTGGAATGTTTTTGCTTTAACCAGTACGAGCTGCAGCCTGGTGAGAAAAAAGAATGGCCGGTAGCGTTTGTGATTGATCCCAAGCTGCCCAAAGACGTGACCACGATCACCCTGAGCTACACCTTTTTTGAGGTGGGTGGGCGTGTGCCTGCGGCACCCACATCCCCCGTGGCCGTTGGCAACGTCAAAGGGCAGGAGGAGCAACCGTCTTGAGCACCCCATCACCACGACCACCATCGCGCTGGCGATCCATTCAGGCGATGGCCTGGGCTTTGCTGGGGGTGCGCAAAGGCAGTGAATGGCACAAGGACTCAGCGCAAATCAAGCCGCTGCAAATTGTGGCGGTAGGGGTGGTGGCTATTTTTGTCTTCGTATTGATGTTGATAGCGATCGTGAATTGGGTGGTTTAGCGCACTGCGCTGGGCCGTTACGCAATGGTTGAGATGCGTGATAACAGGAGCTGACATGGCGACACCGCAGACTGCAAGCACCCCTTACTACTATGTTCCCGCGGAGTCGGGGTATCCCATCTGGGCAGCAGCTGGCTTGTTTTTCGTCGTGCTGGGCGCAGGCATGTGGGTCAACGGCCACCAATGGGGCATGTGGAGTTTTGTGTTCGGCCTGTCGTGGTGGCTGGTGGTGCTGTTTCGCTGGTTTCGTGAGGCGGCCATGGAAAGTGAGCAGGGCCTGCTGGGGCGAAAAATTGACTTGTCTTACCGCTGGAGCATGAGCTGGTTCATCTTTTCGGAGGTCATGTTTTTCGGCGCCTTCTTTACGGCCTTGTGGTGGGGGCGGGCACACTCCGTGCCTGCTTTGGGCAGTTTGGACAATGCCTTGTTGTGGCCGGGCTTCAGTGCGGTGTGGCCCAGTGTGATGCCGGGTGCCACTGCTTCGCCTGCAGGTACGGTGGAGGCTTTCCAAACCGTGGGTCCGTTCTGGCTGCCCACCATCAACACGGCGCTGCTGCTCACTTCTGGTGTCACGCTGACGATTGCACACCATGCTTTGCGGCTGGGGCAGCGTGCCAAAACAGTGGCATGGATGTGGGTGACCGTGCTG
>JAFAGF010000095.1 GCA_023422975.1 Pseudomonadota bacterium | reverse complement strand
GCTGCCTGTTTTTTACACAAAATAAAGAGGGAGTGATGAGATGACGAATGCAGCAGCATTTAGCTTGGCTGGCAAAAAAGGGTTGGTGCTGGGGGTGGCCAATGAGCGCTCTATCGCTTGGGGCTGTACCGCGCTGGCACGTGCCCAGGGGGCTGACGTGGTGGCATCTTGTCTGAACGAAAAAGCACGCAAGTGGGTAGAGCCTTTGACTTCTCCCATTGGTGTGGATTTAGTCAATTGCAACGTCGAAGAAGAGGGGCAGTTGGCAGCATTGGTTCAGTATGCAGTCGACAAGTTTGGCAAGCTGGATTTCGTGATTCACTCGATTGCTTGGGCGCCTTTGGAAGACTTGCAAGGTGATGTGGTGGACAGTTCGCGCGAGGGTTTTGCACGTGCCGTGAGCGTTTCCTGTCACTCGTTTGCGGAGCTGGCCAAGCTGTGTGCACCGCACATGAAAGATGGTGGCAGCATGCTTTCAATGAGCTATCTGGGTTCTGGCGAGGCGGTACCTAACTATGGGCTGATGGGGCCGGTGAAAGCTGCCTTGGAATCCATGGTGCGCTATATGGCGATGGAGTTGGGGCCGCAGAACATTCGTGTGCACGCTGTCTCTCCTGGTCCCATCTTGACGCGTGCTGCATCTGGGATTGCAGACTTTGACGGCCTGATGGCGACGGCGCAAGCCAAGGCACCTTTGCAGCGTCTGGTGACGCTGGAGGAAATTGCACAGTTGAGCGCCTTTTTGTGCTCGGACGCGGCATCGGGTATGACGGGGCAGACCATTTATGTGGATGGCGGCGTGCACGCGGTCGATTAACGTCACCGTTTTAAAAACGGTTGCAGTGCCAGACCACTGCAGATGTAGAAGATGTAGATCAAGGGAGAGCCGTATGAATACCCAAGCACCTGCCATCGACTGGATGGAAAACGTGACTTACGACGAACTGGAAGTGGGCCACAGTGCGCGCTTGCTACGCACCGTGACGCTGGAAGACATCCAGGCCTTTGCTGCCGTCTCGGGTGATATCAACCCGGCTCACTTGAATGCCGAATATGCCGATGCCACGATGTTCCATGGCGTGATTGCACACGGCATGTTGGGCGCAGCACTGATTTCTGCCTTGTTTGGCACCCAGTTCCCAGGTCCCGGCACCATTTATTTGGGGCAAGAACTGAAGTTCACCAAGCCTGTACGCATTGGCGATACCCTGACGGTGGTGGCTACGGTGGCAGAGAAGGACGACGAGAAAAAACGCGTCAAGATGGACTGCTTGGTGACCAACCAGAAGGGGGAGGTCGTGCTCAAGGGCGAGGCCAAGCTGATGCCGCCGACACAGAAGGTCAAGGTGCCCAAGATTGATGCACCACAGATCCAGCTGTTTGACCCGGAAGCACGGCTCAAGGATTTGCTGTCACGCGCAGAAACGCTGGAAGCAGTGCGTTGTGCCGTGGTGCACCCGTGCGATGAGGGATCGCTCAGTGGCGCGATGGATTCCGCACGCCACGGCCTGATTGTTCCTGTGTTGATTGGGCCAGAAGGGCGTATCCGCCGAGTGGCGCAAGAGGCTGGTATCAGTCTGGACGGCGCAGAAATTATCTCGGTGGAGCACAGCCACGCTGCCGCAGAACTGGCGGCAGCCATGGCCGCGCGCAATGAGGTCGAGATTCTGATGAAGGGCAGCCTGCATACCGACGAGCTGCTCAAGGCGGTGTTGTCACAACCCGCATTGCGCACGGGGCGCCGTTTGTCGCACGTTTTCCGCTTTGATGTTCCGCGTTATGCCAAGCCGCTGCTCATTACCGATGCCGCCATCAATATCCGTCCCAGCTTGCAAGAGAAGGTCGATATTGTGCAAAACGCGATCGACTTTGCCCGTGTGCTGGGCACCGCAACGCCCAAGGTCGCAATCTTGTCAGCCGTAGAGACCGTGACACCCAGCATTCCTTCCACACTGGACGCTGCTGCGCTGTGCAAAATGGCCGACCGCGGTCAGATCAAGGGCGGCGAGTTGGATGGACCGCTGGCGTTTGACAATGCCATTTCCATGGATGCTGTGCGTATCAAGGGCATTGAATCTGGCGTTGCGGGGCAGGCCGATATCTTGGCGGTTCCTGACTTGGAAAGCGGCAATATGGTGGCCAAGCAGCTGGAATATCTGGCGGGTGCTTCAGGCTCCGGTCTGGTCTTAGGTGCCCGTGTACCGATTGCTTTGACCAGCCGTGCAGATGGCCCGCGTGCGCGCGTTGCGTCGTGCGTTTTGGCGGTGTTGTCGGCACACGATCACCGCAAGCAGCAAGCAGCGAATGCTTGGAAGCAAGGCTAAAGCGTAGCAAGGAGAAAAATGATGGCCATTTTGGCAGTGAATGCGGGGTCTTCCTCGCTGAAGTTTTCCTTGCATCCTTTGCAAGATGGTCAGGTTCTGCCCTTTGTGCTGAGCGGCAATATCCAAGGGCTAGAGCCGCAAGGCTCTCCAGAGATGAGTTGGACATACTTGGGGAAAAAGCATGCTGAGGCGCTGGTGGTAAGCGCTGGTAGCTCTCCTTTTGTAACTGCTTTGCAAGGCGTACGGGCTTTGGTGCAGCGGCTGGAAGCCGCGCCCGACATTCAGGCGGTGGCACACCGGGTGGTGCACGGTGGTGGTGTGTTTACCGAGTCCGTGCTGGTGACGCCGGCGATTGTGGACAAGCTTGCCAGCTTCAATTCGTTGGCCCCGCTGCACCAGCCGCACAACCTGGAAGGGATTCGTCAGTTTCAGGCTGCGTTCCCAGAATTGCCGCAGATTGCCTGCTTTGATACGGCATTCCATGCTTCCATGCCTGAGGTGGACTATGCCTTCGCCTTGCCCAAGGCGTTGCAAGATCAGGGCGTGCGTCGCTATGGGTTCCATGGCTTGTCGTACCAGTACATCATGTCCGTGTTGCAAGATCACACCATCCGGGGTCGTGGACGCGTGGTGATGGCGCACTTGGGCAATGGGGCCAGTCTGTGTGCTGCGCTGGCAGGTAGCAG
>JAFAGF010000085.1 GCA_023422975.1 Pseudomonadota bacterium | reverse complement strand
CTGCGCAGATGCACAGTTCTTGATGTGCCTCCAAGACAAACCCAGCCATTGTTTTCTATGGTGCGGGCACACCCACCACTTGCTGCATGCACCCGCTCCATGAACGCCCATTCCACCCTGCCTGAATACCTGCATATCTTTGGTGAAGAAGGCCCCGTCGCCCTCGAAGTACACAGCCCCACCGGCGTGTTGGCGTTGCCCACGCGCCGCATCTGCGCCGAAGACATCGCCTGGCTGGTCAGCCTGGATGGCCAGCTGCTGCGCAATGCCATGAGCTTTGACGGTCAGATCCGGCACATCGTGCGCTGCACGCTCGACCCCGTGGCCCAGCGCATCCGCCTGGACGTGCAGTAACCCGGCAAGGGCACGCACACACGGCAGCTTGATAGCATCGGTGTCGTCTTTTTTCTGCTGCTTGCACGCCACCGATGCGCATCCTCCACACCTCTGACTGGCACTTGGGCCAAAGCTTCATGAACCACAGCCGTGAGCGCGAGCACACGGCCTTGATGGATTGGCTGCTGCAGCAGGTGGAAGACCAGCAGGTGGATGCCGTGCTGATTGCCGGTGATATTTTTGACACCACCACCCCGCCCAGCTACGCGCGCACGCTGTACTACCGGTTGATTGCCGAACTGCACCGCCTGAACGTCGCTCTGCTGGTGCTGGGTGGTAACCATGACTCGGTCAGCGTGCTGGGGGAAAGCCAGCCACTGCTACACCATTTGAATGCCACCGTCATCGCCGCCACACATGCCGATGCCGCACAGCATGTGGTCACGCTGCCTACCCGCGGTGGGCACGCAGGCTGCATCGTCTGCGCCCTGCCCTTTATTCGGGCGCGCGATGTGCTGCGCAGCAGTGCCGGACAAAGCGCCCAAGACAAGCAACGCGACTTGCAAGCCGCCATTCAAGACATCTATGCCCAAGTCTTTGCTGCCGCCCAAGCGCTGCAAGCCTCGCATGCCTCAGCGCATGGCGTACGCCTGCCCATCATCGCCACCGGCCACCTCACCACCGTGGGCGCCAGCAGCAACGAATCGGTGCGCGAAATTTATGTGGGCACGCTGGAGGCCTTCCCCACCAACGCCTTCCCTGCCGCTGACTACGTTGCGCTGGGGCACATCCACAAGCCACAAAAATTGGGAGGGCTCGAGCACATTCGCTACAGCGGCTCCCCCATTGCGCTGGGGTTTGATGAGGCACGCCAAACCAAGGAAGTGCTGTTGGTAGAGCTCAATGAAAACGGCTTGCAGTCCGTCACGGCCTTATCCACGCCGGTATGCCAGGTCCTCGCCGCTGTCAGCGGCAGTTTGGCGAACCTGCCCGCAGCCTTCCAGCAGCTAGCCGTCCAAGGCAGTGCCGAACACCCGGTATGGGTGGAAGTGACGGTGCAAGAAGACGACTACCTGCCCGATCTGGCACCGCGCATTGAAGCCATGGTGCAAGACCTGCCCTTGCAAGTGCTGCGCATCAAACGCCAGCGCGGCGCAGCCAGTGCACAGCTGCAGTCGACCAGTGGCGAGTCGCTGCATGAGCTCTCCCCCCAGGAAGTTTTTGCCCGCCGGCTGGCGCAAGAGACGCTGCCTCCAGACTTGGCTGATGCTCTGCAAACGCGCTACGACACCGTGCTCGCCCAACTGCACGCTGGAGATGCCGCATGAAAATTCTGAGCCTGCGCCTCAAAAATTTGAACGCCCTCAAAGGCGACTGGAAGGTGGACTTTCGCGACGCAAAGTTTGCCGACAACGGCCTGTTTGCCATCACCGGCCCCACGGGGGCGGGCAAGTCCACGTTGCTGGACGCCATTTGCTTAGCGCTTTATCACCAAACCCCGAGGCTGGACACCATCAGTGGCAGCAACGACATCATGACGCGCCACACCGGCGAATGCGAAGCCGAGGTGGAGTTTGAAGTCAAAGGCTTGGCCTACCGCGCCTTCTGGAGCCAGCGCCGGGCCCGCAACAAGCCAGACGGCGCCTTGCAAGCGCCCCAGGTAGAGCTGGCACAGATCGAGACTGACACCGGTGAAGGCCGCATCCTGACCACCCGCGTGAAGGACAAAATCAAGCACATTGAATCCATCACAGGGCTGGACTTTGGCCGCTTCACCAAATCCATGCTGCTGGCCCAAGGTGGGTTTGCCGCATTTCTCAATGCAGACGCCAACGACCGCGCCGCGCTGCTGGAAGAGCTGACCGGCACAGAAATCTACGGGCACATTTCACAGGCTGTTTTCGAACACGCCAAAGAAGCGCGCCACCAGTTAGAGCAGCAACAGGCGAAAGCGTCTGGATTGCAATTGCTCACGCCAGCATTGCGTGCCGAACAGGAGACCCAGCGCCTGCAGCTGAACCATGCGCTCACCCAGACGCGGGCTGCCCATGCCTCCACACACAGCCAGTTGCAATGGCTACGTGACTGCTCTGCGGCGCAACTTGCCGTGCACACAGCGGCCAATCACGCACAGCAAGCCCTGCACCAGCAAACCCTTGCACATGCCGAGCTGCAACGCTTGGAAGCGGATGCCCCCGCACAACGCTTGCAACCCGTGTACCAACACTGGCAGCGCAACCTCAACGCCTATCACCACACACAGCAACGACTTCAAAATCTAGAGCAATCAGCGCTTACCCAACAAGCGCTACAGGCTTATTTTTATCAATATGCGGCGCAGCAAGCATGCACGGATGCCACCGCCGCCCAAGCGCAGCTGCAGTCTTTGTCCGCCGACATGGACACCCACCGGCGCTACCAGCAGCAACATGCCGCGCACGCCCAATTGGGGGAGCAACTGGGCAGTTGGGGCACGCTGCTGGAGCAGCGCGATCACGCCCTGCGCCTGCAGGAGGAACAGCGGCGTAGCGCCCAGCGCTGCGAGTCGGAAAAAGCGCAGCAGCAGCAACTCCTGGCAGCGCAGACCGCGTTGCTCGACCGTGCAAAAAAAGCCCAAGCAACTGCCTATGCAGCACAACAGACCGCCATCGCTGCACAAAACACCTTGCTGCAGCAGCATGGCTGCACCAGCTTGCCCGCCCTGCGTGAGCGCTGGCAATCCGCACGCGACGCGGTGACCCATGCGCAACAACGCCAAAATCTGGCAGCCACACAGCGCGCGCAAACCCTGCAACAGCACACACTGGCGACAGACATCCAGTCCATCGCCGCAGATCTCTCCGGGCATGCGACCACGCTGCAAACCTTGCGCAGCCAATATGCAGACCAACGCAGTGTGGTGGCAGACAAGCGCAAGCTGCTGGAGCAAGAGCGCCGCATCCAAAGCTTGGAGACACACCGCCACGCGCTGCAACCCGGCGACGCCTGCCCCTTGTGCGGCGCGCTAGAACACCCCGCCATTGCGGCTTACCAGGCGCTGGATGTATCCACCACCGAAGCAGCCCTGCGCACTGCCGAAGACCTGCTGGAACAACTCAAAGCACAAGGCGATGCGTACAAGCTTGCGCAAGCGGCTGCACTGGAGCGCCAGGCATTGCTGCAAAAGCAGCTCCAGCAGCTGCAAGCAGACTGCGCTATCAGCGCGGCGCAATGGCAAGCGCTGCAAACCGATGCTGCAACGGATGACTGGCAACAGGCAGAGCCACTGGACGCTGCACTGGAGTACGCCCACAGCCAAGAGCACACGCTACACCTCGCCCTGGCACAAGCGGATGAAGGTGCGCAAGCCATGCAGGCAGCCACCCACAACTACTACCAGGCCACACAAGCACACGATGACGCCACCCTCCAGCACCAACTGCTGGAGCAAAAGCTGGCCCAAGTGCAGCAGCGCATACAGCAGCTCCAAGGCGATGCCAACCAACAAGCGGATGCACTGAACCAGTTAACAGCACAGTTGCAGGCGACGCTGGCAGACAGCGGCCAAACCCTGCCAGACCCTGCCGCCACACCCGCTTGGCTACAGGCCCGCAAAGCACAATGGCAGCAGTGGCTGCACAGCGAGCAACAGCTGCGGCAACTCACCCCGCAATGGTCTGTGCAACAACAAACCTGTGAACAGGCACAGGAATCCGCCGCCCAATGGCAACAGCGTAGCGCCGCTTTCCCGCTGTCTGCCGACCTCGCGGCGCTGTTACCAGCACCCGACCCCGCCACGCTCCCGGCCACACTGCCAGCCTGCATGCAGGCGATTGACACGCACATCCAGCAACTTGCGCTGCTCCAAGGCCAAATCACCGAGAGCAAAAGCACCGAAGCCACGGAGCGCGCAGCCAGCCTGGCCGCCCAAGCCACATGGGTGCAAGCCCTGCAAGACAGCCCCTTTACCGACGTGCAAGCCTTCCACAATGCCTGTTTGCCAGAAGCGAAGCGCCAGCAGTTGCAACAGTTGCAGCAAACGCTGGCCGATGGCGTGCAGCGCACCGCCACACTGCTGGCGCAAGCGCGTGAACGGCAGACCCAGCTCCACCAGCAAGCACTGACCGATAGAACCTCAGACGCCGTGCAAACCGAGCTAGAGACACTCGAGCAACAACGCGACAATTTGGTGTCGCAGCTGGGCGCCACCGAAGCACGGCTGGCAGATGACGATACCCACCGCAGCACCCAGCACCAGTTGCTGCGAGCCATCGCGCAGCAAGAGCAGGACTATGAGCTGTGGCAGCGCCTCAACGGGCTGATTGGCTCCAAAGAAGGCGACAAATTCCGCAAGTTCGCCCAAGGCCTCACACTGGATCACTTGCTACATCTGGCCAACCAACATCTGGCACGCTTGCATGAGCGCTATACCTTGCGCCGCAAAGCGTCAGGCGAGCTGGAGCTGGAAATTGTGGACAGCTGGCAAGGCGATGTGGCACGCGACACGCGCACACTCTCAGGAGGTGAATCCTTCTTGGTCAGCCTGTCGCTGGCCCTGGCACTGTCGGACTTGGTCAGCCACAAGGTGTCCATCGACTCACTGTTCCTCGACGAAGGCTTTGGCACGCTCGATGGCGACACGCTGGAGACTGCGCTGGCAGCGCTGGATGTGCTGAATGCCAGCGGCAAGATGATTGGCATCATCAGCCACGTGGAGGCACTCAAAGAGCGCATCCCCGTGCAAATTCATGTCGACAAAGCAGGGGGCGTGGGGTATTCCAAGCTGGTTTATTAGCTCCGTCATCCCAAGCAGATAGCACCCTCTCGGCTTCGCGGATGGCACCCCAGGCTCTTAATCCGCACGCTGGCGCGCCAGCGTGCGCTCGTGCTTGAGCCACTGTTTCAGGGTGTTCGGCTCTGCTTCCAACGCCTGAAGCAGCTGCCGCAGGTAATCAATGCCGCCCTGCAGCTGCTGCAACCGCTCACGCACCTGCGCCATCAGCTTGGCAGGTTGCAAGCTGGTGGCTGCATCTAAACCGAACTCGCGTGCAAAGGATTGCATGCGTGCCTGCGCCTCGCGCTGCAGGTCACCCCATTGCGCTTCCAACATACGGTTGTAAGGTGCTAAGCGCGCATCGCTGAGTTGTGCGAGCTTGGCGGGGTCCATCTGCTCGGCCTCCCACTGCAGCTCCAGCAACTCCATCAAACGCCCCGCTTCGTACGCGATATTCACGCGCTGCATCAGCGCCGTTTTGCGCGCGCGCTCTACCGGGTCTTGCTCGCGGTCCGGGTGCAGGCGGCTGGCCAAGCGGCGGAACACCTCGCGCAGAGACTGGGTCGCCAATTCTGCGGCCGTCGGACCTTTGGCCTTTTTCATTTGCTCCGCCTTGCGCTGTTGGCGCTTGGCCTGGTGCTGCGCACGGGCGCGCTCAGCCTGCGCGGCAGCGGCCTGCTCTTGGGCCTCCAGAAACTGCGCCACAGCCTCCGGGTCTTCCCAGTCAATATCCGCCGCCGCAGGCTCTGCTTGTGCTGAAAGCGATGCATCACCTACAGCGTCCCCTTCTGCATCTAGCTCTGGTTCCTCCGGGGTGTAGCGGCGCACCAGCTCTTCCATGGCCGCACGCTGGGCCGGTGTGTCACTCAAGTCGACCACCTGCTGTGCCGATTCGAGCAAGCACGCCTCCAGCAACTGGCGCTCCATTTTGGAAAGTTTGCGGGCCGCTTGCTGGTCCAAATACTGTGCCAAATCGGCCTGCAGATCGAGGTAACGGGTGCGCAGCGGTGCACCATCGCGCGCAAAACGGGTGCGGCAGGCTTGCTCCGCTTCGTCCCATGCTTGCAGCCAGGCGCGTTGCTCGGCAATGCGCTGCACCCAAGCATTAAACAGTTGCTGTTCCGCGCTGAGCGGAGCTTCGGGGGAAGCTGCATCGATGCGCAGCAAGGAAGAGGCCACTACAGGCATAAAAGAAGAAGCAATCACCCCCGCATTGTGCGGCATGGGTCTGAACAAGCGCCGAGCAAGGGGTTGCTTCTTATAAACAAAAACAGGCGCTAGCGCTTATGGTTGTTACGCCTGAAGCTCACATTTTCAAACCCGTGAACGCAGCCCCAGCACCGCAACACCTCACAGCGGCGCGCGCCAGTTCACGCTACGATCATGGGCTTCTTCTTGCTTGATCACTACAAGCCATGATTCGCCTCGCAGAACTCAAACTTCCCCTCTCGGCGCTGCAATACGACTCCGAGAACCACACCGAATTCCATCCCGACGCCAAGCTGCGCGCACTGGCGGCAGAACGTCTGGGCATTGCAGAAAGCGCCATCGCGCAGCTGAACGTACACAAGCGCAGCTTTGATGCACGCCAAAAGGCCGAGTTGCTGGCCGTCTACATCGTCGACATCACGCTGGCTGATGCAAGCCAAGAAGCAGTGCTGCTGGCACAGTTTGCTGAACACTCGCACGTGAACCCCACACCCGATATGGCGTGGTACCCCGTGGGGCAGGCCCCGGCAGATTTGCAGCCCCGCCCTGTGGTCGTGGGTTTTGGCCCTTGCGGCATGTTTGCGGCGCTGGTGTTGGCGCAGATGGGTTTCAAGCCCATCGTGCTGGAGCGCGGCAAAACCGTGCGTGAGCGCACCAAGGACACCTGGCGCCTGTGGCGCAAACGCGAGCTGAGCCCGGAGTCCAACGTGCAGTTTGGCGAAGGCGGTGCGGGCACGTTCTCGGACGGCAAGCTGTACAGCCAGATCAAAGACCCGCGCCACCTGGGCCGCAAAGTGCTGACCGAATTTGTCACCTACGGTGCGCCTCCGGAAATTCTGTACGCGGCCCACCCGCACATCGGCACCTTCAAACTGGTCAAACTGGTAGAAGGCATCCGCGAAGAAATTGGCCGCCTGGGCGGTGAAATCCGCTTTGAGCAGCGCGTGACCGATGTGCACATTGCCGGCGAAGGCGATGCGCGCCATGTCACCGGCCTCGATGTACTCAACCAGGCCACGGGCGAGAGCTACCAACTCGCCACCGACCACGTGGTCATGGCCTTGGGCCACAGCGCGCGCGACACCTTTACCATGTTCTACGAGCGCGGCGTGTACATGGAGGCCAAGCCTTTCTCCGTAGGCTTCCGTATCGAACACCCCCAAAGCGTGATCGACCAAGCCCGCTGGGGCAAGCACGCGGGCCACCCATTGCTGGGCGCAGCCGACTACAAGCTGGTGCACCATGCCAAGAATGGCCGTGCGGTTTACAGCTTTTGCATGTGCCCCGGCGGCACCGTGGTAGCCGCGACCAGCGAGCCCGAGCGCGTCGTCACCAACGGCATGAGCCAGTACTCGCGCGCCGAGCGCAATGCCAACGCCGGCATGGTCTGTGCAATTGAGCCCACCGACTACCCGCAAGATGCCAAGTCCTTCGCTTGGGCCTTTGATGGCAAGACGTTTGGCGTAGAGCAGCAGCAACCCGGCCAGTATCACCCCTTGTCGGGCGTGGTGTTCCAGCGCCAGCTGGAGTCCAAGGCCTATTTGCTGGGCGGTCGTAACTACAACGCCCCCGGACAACTGGTGGGCGACTTTGTGGCGGGCAACGAGTCTGCGGGTGTCGGCGGCGTGCCACCTTCCTACAAGCCCGGTATCACCTGGGGCAATTTGCACCATGCATTGCCCGCGTTTGCGATTGAAGCCATGCGCGAAGCCCTGCCCGCCTTTGGCAGAAAAATCCGCGGCTATGACATGCACGACGCTGTGCTGACTGGCGTGGAAACACGCACCTCCTCACCCGTCAAGATCGCGCGTGGCGCCAACTTTCAGAGCGTGAATACGCGGGGCCTGTACCCCGCCGGTGAAGGTGCCAGCTACGCAGGCGGCATTTTGTCGGCCGGGGT
>JAFAGF010000042.1 GCA_023422975.1 Pseudomonadota bacterium | reverse complement strand
ATTTGGACCACCTGGCCGACGGTGTACAACAAGGCGGCGCGGACGCGGTGCTGGCTGCCAGCATCTTCCACTACGGTGAATACACGGTGCAGCAGGCCAAGGAACGGATGCGCGAGCGCGGCATTCCCGTGCGTTTGTGATTGGATATACAGCGCTTGATACGTCGTTGCTCCGTCTCGCCGTAGCGCTGCTACTGCCTTCGACGAAGACGCCTCGTCTCAATCGCACCTCTGCGAGGTGCTGCGTTGTCTCTCCAATCACTCAGTAAATAAGTGAGTGGCTGGCGCTTGATAGATAAGTGTTTGCTTGAAATAAGTATTTGAAACTGGCTTTCAGCAAGCGCTGCAAGCTATAAAAATAGGATGCCTATGAGCTGGCTCGATCAAGTCAAATGGGATGCGCAGGGCCTGGTGCCCGTGATTGCACAAGAACAAGCCACGGGCGATGTGGTGATGTTTGCGTGGATGAACCGCGAAGCCCTGCAAAAAACGGCCGAGTTGGGTCGTGCGGTGTATTTCAGCCGCTCGCGCAACAAGCTGTGGTTCAAGGGTGAAGAGTCGGGCCACGTGCAAACCGTGCACGAGATGCGCATCGACTGCGACAACGACGTGGTGCTGCTCAAAATTACCCAGGAAGGCCATGAACCCGGTATTGCCTGCCACACCGGCCGCCACTCCTGTTTTTACAGCGTGCTCAAAGACGGCCAATGGGTCGCGATTGACCCGGTCTTAAAAGATCCCGCTTCCATCTACAAATAAACACCATGTCTGCATCTACACATACTGCATCGGTGGAAGGCGGCTTGGCCCGTCTTGCTGCCGTCATCGAAAGCCGTAAAACTGTCAACGGCGGCGATCCTGAGAAAAGCTATGTGGCACGCTTGCTGCATAAAGGCCCGGACGCTTTCTTGAAAAAGATTGGCGAAGAAGCCACCGAAGTGGTGATGGCGGCCAAGGACGTGGATGCCGGTGCTGACAAGGGGAAAATCCTTTATGAGGTGGCGGATTTGTGGTTTCACTCCATGATTGCGCTGTCGCACTATGGGCTTACGCCCGCCGACGTCGTGGCCGAGCTGGAGCGCCGTGAAGGCACCAGCGGGCTGGAAGAAAAAGCATTGCGCAAAGCCAAGGAACGGGCGGCGCAGGAAGGAAAGTCCGAGTGAACGATGACATTGTCGAAGTCCGCGCGGTAGATAAAGCCACCTTGGACGGCCTCAAGGCCTGGGGCTGGATCAGCTACCTGCTGCATTTGATCGTGGCTGTGACGGCGGTGATTCCCGGTGCCCAGGTCAGCGTCCTGGTGCTGATGGTGGCACTGGTGATTGATCTGGTCAAGCGCTCCGATGCGCAAGGCACATGGCACGAGTCGCATTTCTCGTGGCGCCTGCGCAGCGTGATCTGGGCCGGTATCTTGTATGTGGTGACCGCGCCGCTGTGGCTGCTGTTCTTGCTGCCCGGCTGGATTGCATGGTGCGTGATCTCCATCTGGTTCCTCTATCGCATCGTGCGCGGCATGATTGCGATGAACAAGCAAGCACCTTTGCCGGTTTAATCTTCCACTGATCGAAAGCCTGCTTCCATGAGCCAGTCCCATGCCGCATCTGCGCAATGCCTGAATTTGGCGCTCCAAGGCGGGGGCTCTCATGGGGCTTTCACATGGGGGGTGCTGGATGCCTTGCTGGAAGATGGCGGTTTTCGTTTTCCTGGCATCAGCGGCACCAGTGCGGGCGCGATGAATGCCATTGCGCTGGCGCAAGGCTTTGCCTCGGCAGCGCTGGATCACCCCCAAGACCCGGTGGCGCGCCAGGCGCAAGCCTGTGAACAAGCGCGTGCAGCGCTGCGCAAGCTGTGGGAAGGGGTGGGCGCCATGGGCGTGTTCACCTTGGGTGTGCCGGTAATGAGCAACCCGCTCATGAGCATGATGAGCCAGTTCCTCTCGCCCTACCAGACCAACCCGCTGGACATCAATCCGCTGCGCAAGTTGCTGGAGCGCGTGGTGGACTTTGACATGCTGGGCCAAGCCTGGGAGCTGGAGGGCATGCCCAAGCTGTTTGTCTGTGCCACCAATGTGCGCACCGGCAAGGGTGAAATCTTCAGCGGTAACCGCTTGAGCACGGACGCCATCATGGCTTCTGCGTGCCTGCCGCAGCTGTACAAGGCCGTAGAGATTGAAGGTGAGCGCTATTGGGATGGCGGCTTCTCGGGCAATCCGGCTTTGTATCCGCTGATTTACCGTACCGATTACAGCGATATGCTGTTGGTGCAAATCAACCCGATTGAGCACGATGGCGTGCCAGATACCGCAGGCGACATCGCGGAGCGCATGAATGAGGTGATGTTCAATGCGGGTTTGCTCAGCGAGCTGCGCGCGATTGACTTTGTGCGCCGCTTGCTGGCCGAAGGGCGCTTGGACAAAACGCGCTACAAAAGCGTGCTGATGCACCGCATCGACGGTGGCGCGGCCTTGAGCCGTTTTGGTGCCGCCAGCAAAACGCGCGTAGATATGGGTTTTTTGCTGCAGCTGTTTGAGCTGGGGCGCAAGGAAGGCGTGCGCTGGGTGCAAGCGCACCGCGATGATGTGGGTGTACGCGAGACGCTGCAGATTGTGGACAATGCCTAGACGCAAGGCCTGCGCTATAGCGCACCTGTGCTGATACCCCGATAAAGAGAGATTGAGTTTTTGATGACTGACCACGCACACACTGCGCACGACCCCCACTGTATTTTCTGCAAGATCACGGCAGGCCAGATTCCCAGCCAGAAGGTGTATGAAGACGATGAACTTTTCGCCTTCCATGACATCCATCCTGCGGCACCGGTGCACTTTCTGATCGTGCCTAAAAAGCACATGGTGTCGATGGCGCATGTCACGCCCGCCGATGAGGCGCTGCTGGGCCGCATCATGGTGCTGGCACCCAAGCTGGCGCTGGAGCAGGGCTGCAACCCTTATCCGGAGGGCGGTTTCCGCATCGTGGTCAACACGGGCACAGAAGGTGGCCAAGAAGTGCACCACCTGCACGTACACGTGATGGGTGGCCCGCGCCCTTGGAAACGCGGTTAACACTTTGCTGACACAACCGGGCTGCCGCGCAAACATAAGGCCATCTCGGCCGCTATGTTGTGGTCTCCCGTCTAAAATGGCTCGTATTCGTTAGGAGATATCTCATGGGAACGTTTTCCGTCTGGCACTGGCTGATCGTGCTGCTGATCGTGGTTTTGGTGTTTGGTACCAAGAAGCTCAAGAACTTGGGCGGCGATCTGGGTAGCGCAGTAAAGGGCTTCAAAGATGGCATGAAGGACGGCGGCGCTGCGCCTGACGCGACGGCCGAGAAGGCTGCTGTGGCCGACCAGACCCAAGCCGACAAGAACACCATCGACGTCGACGCCAAGCAAAAGAGCTGATGCGTCAGCATGACAGCAAGCACCTGCAAGGGGCGTTGGCATGATTGACATTGGTATTTCCAAACTGGCGCTGATCGGGGCGGTGGCGTTGATCGTCATCGGCCCGGAAAAGCTGCCGCGTGTAGCACGTACCGTGGGTACGCTGATTGGCAAGGCGCAGCGCTATGTGTCGGACGTCAAGGCTGAAGTCAACCGCTCCATGGAGCTCGATGAGCTCAAGAAGATGAAGGAGTCGGTGGAGACGGCGGCGCGCGATGTCGAGAAGTCGGTGCAAACGGCTTCGAGTGACTTTGAAAAGGATTGGCGTGAGGCCACCGATTTTGAGTCCGACTACGACGGCGGTGGCGTTGGCACCCATGCGGGCGACTTCAACGGCTTTGACAGCCACAGTGCCGTCACGCCTGCTTATCAAAACCCTGGGAAAAACTTCCGCCTGAAGCGCGGCGCGGTGCCCCGTTGGTACAAGGCGCGCGCTGGTGTGCGCACGCATGTGCAATCGGGAGCGGCGCGCGTGGCACGCTTTCGGCCCAAGCGCTAGGCCATGCGCCTTGCGGCGCTTGGCATGGGTACAGACAGCGCAGTCGTTTTGCCCGATGGCAAAAAGCTGCGCTGGTGTTTTTTCTTGATCCGCAGGGCCTTGAGGCCCGGTTCTTTTTTCGACCATGTCCGACAAATCCACCAAAGATGACGAGTTGGCCGGCTCTGAGCAGCCATTTGTGCAGCACCTCATGGAGCTGCGCGACCGACTGCTGTATTGCGTCTACGGCATTGCTGTGGCGGTGGCTGTGCTGGCCATCTGGCCCGGCCCCAATGGCTTGATCGACTTTATTGCGCACCCCATCAAGGCGCACATGCCGCCCGATGCCAAGCTGATTGCGGTGGGCGTGTTCTCACCCTTCTTTGTGCCGCTGAAGGTGCTGATGATGGTGGGCATGCTGGCCGTGCTGCCCTGGATCATGTACCAGCTGTGGGCCTTTGTGGCACCGGGGCTGTACACGCATGAAAAGAAGTTTGCGCTGCCGCTGATTATTTTTGGCAGCTTCTTGGCCTACGTGGGGATTGCCTTTGTGCAGTTCTTTGTGCTGGACAAGATGTTTGGTTTTATTCAAGGCTT
>JAFAGF010000225.1 GCA_023422975.1 Pseudomonadota bacterium | reverse complement strand
CTGCACATGCACATTGGCTCGGGCGTGGACTACTCCCACCTGCAAGAGGTCTGCGGTGCCATGGTCGCACTGGTCAAGCGCACCAAAGACCACGGTCACGACCTGCTGGCCATCTCGGCGGGCGGCGGCCTATCGATTCCCTACAAGGATGGCGATGCCCGCATCGACACCGAGCACTACTTCGGTCTGTGGAACGAAGCACGCAAGCAAGCCGAAGCCATCGTCGGTCACAAGCTGGGCTTGGAGCTGGAGCCCGGCCGCTTCCTGGTAGCCGAGTCCGGCGTGCTCTTGGGCACCGTGCGTGCCACCAAGGGCGCGGGCAACAACCATTTTGTGCTGGTCGACACCGGTTTTAACGAGCTGATGCGCCCCAGCATGTACGGCAGCTACCACGGCATGCACATTCAGCGCCGCGGCGTGGGCGTGCTGCCTGCCACCCGCGACAGCGTGGTCGCTGGCCCGCTGTGCGAATCGGGCGACGTGTTCACCCAAGGCGACGGCGGCGTGGTGCTGCCCCGCAGCTTGGGCGATGCCCAAGTGGGCGACCTGCTGGTGATTCACGACACCGGCGCGTACGGCGCGTCCATGTCCAGCAACTACAACACCCGCCCCTTGGCCGCAGAAGTGCTGGTGGACGGTGAGCAAGTGCAACTGATTCGCCGCCGCCAGACCGTGGAAGAGCTGCTGGCACTGGAGCTGAGCCTGTAAGCGCAGGTTGGTTGCAGTGTGCATTGCCCCCTAAAGAGCCTCTTCGGAGGCTCTTTTTTTATGAGCACCAAAGACCACGGCACCCGATGCGCCCCCTCTGGAGGCGGCCTAAGGACAGGTCATGGATGAGTGATGTATTTTTAAAACAAAATGCGACAATAATAAGAATTATTCCCATTTGAAACTTCTTCCTCTTTTTGCTGCTATGCCGCGCTCGTCCACCAGTCCGTCCTCACAAGCTCGCAAGCAACCCCGGTGGATAGGCTTGGGGACTGTCAAAGCCCCAGAATTTGGCCATTTACAGTTTTCCAACGGCTGCATCACCGCGCAAGACGCTTTGCTGGATGGGCATATCCAGGCACTGCAGGTTCACCCGGACATTTGGCTGCACGCTGTGGAAGGCTGTGATCTGCGCACACTCACCAGCAGCGCGTTTGCCCATCAAGGGCTGCACATTCTGATCTTGCTCGAAGGCAGTGTGGATGTGGCATTTGGTTCTCAAGTCTTACAGCTGTCACCAGCTTGCGGCAGTACCAAACAGCCACAAGCTTGTGGCGCGCTGATCCACACCTGCCAGCATGAAACCTTTGTGCGCCAGTGGCGCACCGGCAAATACGAACGCAAACTCAGCTTGCGTGTGAACCCCAGCTTCTTGGCATCGCTGGCACACACGCCGGGCTATACCCATTGGCAAGATGTGCTGGGGCAGCACTTGTGCACGCAGTTGTGGAGTCCGTCTTCACGGGCCGTGGTGCTAGCCGAGCAAATCATTCACTTGATGCAGCAAGACAGTGCCTCCTTGTTGTTGCAAAGCCGTGCATTGGAGTTATTGCATGAAGCCTTGCAACCACGGCCATCCGATAACGACAGCCATGCACGCCCTGCGCTGCACCTGCAAGGGCACCTGCGCATGGCCAAACTCAAAGCCATGATCGACGCGCAGCAAGACAGCGGTGCGCAGGTATCCGACTTGGCACGCCATATGGGGCTGAGTGCCAGCGCACTGCAGCGCCATTTTCGACAAATTTATGGTGCCAGCATTGACGAATACCGGCGCACCCAGCGCCTAGAACATGCACGGGCCTTGCTCGAACAAACCAGCTGTAGCGTGCTGGAAGTGGCCCACGCCAGCGGCTACACCAGCGCCGCGAACTTTGCCACGGCCTTCAAACGCCACTTTGGGATTACCCCCAAGCTGGTACGCAGCAAGATTTAAGCTGTTTTCAGACACTGACCGGCTGCGTCGCATGTGCAAGCACGCCGCACACATCAATTAAGAATGATTATTGATTGCATCGCAATGGTTTGTGCGTGCTTCACAAACCATTGCGCGCAAGCCCACTGCTCCAATCCTTGGCTGTCTCTAGCGTTCATGGCTTGCACAAGCCACGAGCATTTGCCTCATCACCATTGATTGTTATGAACACATCTTGCCGATCGGTTGCCCTCTCGGTACCGCTGCACGCCCTTGCACTTGCAAGCCTGATGACCTGCTCTGCCGCTTTCGCCCAAACGCAAATGGATACCGTGGTGGTCACTGCCAGTGGTGCCCAACAATCCATCAAAGAAGCCCCCGCATCGATCAGCGTGCTGACGCAAGAGGACTTGCAAAAAGGCAATTACCAATCGGTGGCGGATGCTGTCAAACATGTCGAAGGCGTTTCGGTCGTGGGTGACACCAACAACACCTCCGACATCTCGATTCGTGGCCTGCCCGGTGACTACACCTTGATTTTGGTGGATGGCATGCGCCAAAACACGCGCGAGACCATGAACCGTGGCACCGGCGGCGTACAGGCTTACCAACTACCACCGTTGTCAGCGATTGAGCGTATTGAAGTCGTGCGCGGCCCGATGTCATCGCTGTATGGCTCCGAGGCAATGGGCGGTGTGATCAACATCATCACCAAAAAAGCACCCAAGACCTGGAGCGGCAACCTCGCTGCATCGACCACCCTGCAAAGCGATAAGGACTTTGGCAACTCCCGAGACGGAGAGTTCTGGCTGGGTGGCCCCATTCATGGCGACATGCTGGGCCTGCAAATTTCAGGCATGGCCCGCAACCGCACGGAAGCTGGCAACTACTACAGCACCATCAACGGTGCCAACGGGCAAGACCAACACCGGCTGGGTGCCAAGCTGACCCTGCGCCCCGACAGCCGCCAAGAAGTGGTGCTGGATGCCGGCACAGAGCGCCTGGAAACCGACGTCACCGCCGGACGCTCTACCGCACCCGGCCCACGAGTTTCACCCCTCGTACAAACCAAGCACGCACGCACCAACTACGGCATCAGCCATACCGGCCGCTGGAGCTTTGGTAACTCCAAGGTTGCGCTGTACACCGAAGAAGCAGAACATGAGAGCAACAGCCTGACCACGCCCACCCGCACCGTGACCAACACCACGCTGGATGCCAGCCTGACCCTGCCGTTTGACAAGCATGTGGTACGACTGGGCGGACAAGCCATCCGCAGCCAACTCGGCGGGATTCGCATCGAAACCGGTGTGCAGTCTGGCCACCCCGTCAACCCCGAAAAAATCTCTCTGACCAATTACGCACTGTTTCTGGAAGACGACTGGCTGCTGACCGATCAGCTGACCCTCACCGGTGGCGTGCGTTTTGATGACGATGAGCGCTCCGGCACCCACCTCTCGCCCCGCTTGTATGCGGTCTACCAAGCCTCTGATGCATTGACGCTGCGCGGCGGCGTGACCACCGGGTTTAAGGCCCCCACCATCCGCCAAAGCAGCGCGCAGTACTGCATGAGCAGCGGTGGCCCCACCAACCAGCCGGGCACGCTGTGCGGCAACCCTGATTTAAAGCCAGAGACCAGCGTCACCCAAGAGTTCGGCTTGAGCTACGAATGGGCGCCATCGCACCTGCTGACCGCCACCGTCTACAACACCAACTTCCGCAACAAGGTGGTCAGCTTTGACACAGGCGTCAGAGACCCGTTGGACCCCAACGGCCGCAACAACATCTACATCTACGACAACGTCGACAAGGTCAATATCCGCGGCTTGGAACTGGGCATCAAAATGCCACTTACCCGCACGGTGAATCTGGATGCCAACTACACCTACACCCAGTCCAAACGTCAGGGCGGCTCGGAGACGGCCTACGACGGCAGCTCGCTGGACGGACATCCTTTGGAGCGCACGCCCAAGCACATGCTCCACGCCAAGCTGGACTGGCAAGCCAGCAGCGACTTGCAAACCTATGTGCGCTGGAACTTCAGCGGCAAGGCCCGCTACGCCGGCTACCGCAACTACGCCATGAACACCCGCACCCGCGGCAGCTCGGCAACGCTGGACATCGGTGGCAACTACGCGCTCACCAAGCAGGTCGGACTGCGCTTTGCCTTGCTCAATGCCACCGACCGCAAAGTCCCCGTCGATGAGCGCGCGCGCAGCACGCTGCAAGGCAACTGGATCGTGGACGAAGGCCGCCGCCTGTGGGTGGGCGTCAACGCACAGTTCTAAACCAACGCACCGCCAGCGACGGCAGCTGGCGCTGGGTACAACAGCAAAGGGGGCATGAGCCCCCTTTTTTTATAGCAGCTAGCGCTTTTATTTATTGATTTACGCATATGTTTCCATCCGAAACATAGAAAACCAGTGCGCTAACAGCTCTACTTTTTATAGAGCTTCATTTTTCGGGTCGCGCGCCATCAAGCGCTGCACCGCGTCTTGCGGGCTGATGCGGCCATCGAGCAAATCCACCACGGTGGCGGCAATCGGCATCTCCACACCCACGGCCTGCGCGCGCTGCACCACAGTGCGGGCGCTGTACACGCCTTCAGCCACGTGGCCCAGAGAGTCAACGGCCTGCGCCAGCGTCATGCCTTGCGCCAGCAGCAGCCCCACCTTGCGGTTGCGCGACAAATCGCCCGTCGCAGTCAGCATCAAATCGCCCAGACCACTCAGCCCCATGAAGGTATCCGCCTTGGCACCCAGCGCCACACCCAGGCGCGTCATCTCCGCCAGCCCCCGGGTGAGCAAGGCCGCACGCGCATTCAGGCCCAGATCCAGCCCGTCGCACAGGCCGGCAGCAATCGCCATCACATTTTTGACAGCGCCGCCCACTTCCACACCCACAATGTCTTCATTGGCATACAGGCGCAGTGGCCCGGTGTGAAAGGCAGACAGCAGGGCCTGTCGCACCGCTGGGTGCTTGCTGGCCGCCACCAGCAGCGTGGGCTGGCCCTTGGCCACTTCTTGCGCAAAGCTGGGCCCGCTCAATGCCCCGGCCAGCAAGCCCGGTGCGACCTGCGCGCATACCTCGTGCGGCATCAAGCCCACGCCTTGTTGGCCCGCTGGCACTGCCTCAAAGCCTTTGCACAGCCAAGCCACGGGCACGGTCACCCGGGCATCGGCCAATGTTTGCAGTGTGCTGCGCAGGGCCGACATGGGCGTGGCAATGATGATGAGGTCCATGCCCTGCACGGCTTGCTCCAGCGGCGCCGCACTCACGGCCATGCCTTGCGGGAAGGCCATACCCGGCAAATAGCGCGCGTTGCTGCCCGCCGCTTGCATCTCTGCCACCTGCTGCGCATTGCGCGCCCACAGCGTGACGTGGTGGCCCGCTGTATGGCGCGCCGCCCCGATGGCCAAGGCCGTGCCCCAAGCCCCGGCACCAATCACAATCAAATTCATAGCTTCTAGCGCTTATATATATTGGCCAAACAGCCAAAAAAGCATAAAAAAAGGCCCCGCACGCGGGACCCTCTTTTGTAGCATGCCCACAGGCTGCCTGTGTGACAGTGCCTTACTGCACGGTGCCTTCAGCCTGTGCAGCAGCGGCAGCGTTTTGCTGCTCGTACATGGCTTGGAAGTTGATTTCCGCCAAGTGCACAGGGGGGAAGCCCGCGCGGGTGACGATGTCAGCCACGCTGGCGCGCAGGTAGGGGTAAATGATCTGGGGGCAAGCCACGCCAATCACACCACCCATTTGCTCTTCGGGAATGTTGCGGATTTCAAAAATACCGGCTTGCTTGGCTTCCACCAAGAACAAGGTCTTGTCTTCGATCTTGGTTTGCACGGTGGCGGTCACGGCCACTTCAAACAAGCCTTCAGCCACGGGCGTGGCTTCTACGCCCAGCTGGATGTCGACATTGGGCTGCTCTTGCTGCAGCAAGATTGCGGGGGAATTGGGTTGCTCCAGCGACAGGTCCTTCAGATAGACACGTTGAATCTGGAAAACGGGAGTGGCTTGTTCGGACATGGTGTCAGTCTTTCTTGCGCAAAGCTGCGTTCATAAAAAGGCCCGCTTTGCAGTGGCTGCAAGAGCGGGCACTTAAGCCAGTCATTATGCAGGCACACGGCCTACATTGAAATAATCCGCTCAGGCGTTGAGCAGGGGTAGCAACTCGCCCTTGGCATCCAAAGCCACCAGGTCATCGTGGCCACCCACGTGGGTGTCACCAATGAAAATCTGGGGCACGGTACGGCGACCGGTGATTTCCATCATCTGCGTGCGGGCTGCTGCATCGCTGTCAATGCGGATTTCTTCAATCTGCTCAACGCCCTTGGCCTTGAGCACTTGCTTGGCGCG
>JAFAGF010000222.1 GCA_023422975.1 Pseudomonadota bacterium | reverse complement strand
CGCAGATGCCCGATGCACCAGGTTTTGCACAGCTCAGCGCCAATGAACAGGCCGCCCAGTGGTATGTGGCCACGTTAAGCCAGATGGAGCTGAAGAACCTCAGTGAAGCGCGCAAGGTGTGGAAGCAGCTGTCAGCGCATGTGCAGACACAGGGCAATGCGGCTGCCAAACAGCAAGTGCGCTGGCTGGGCGCGGAGCTGGAATTGGCAGCCCAGCAGCCACAGGCTGCGCTGCAGTTGCTGGATCACACCGATCTGCGCGGCCCGCAGCCACGGCCTGCGCTGGTGCTGGGCAGCCAAGCGCTGATGGCCACAGGGCAGGCCAACAAAGTCTCTGACCGCCTGCAGTCGTGGGTGGTCGATCACCCCAACGATGCGACCGCATGGCGGCTGCTGGCCCAGGCCTGGCACGCACAGAACCAGAGTTTGCGTGCCGTGCGCGCAGAGGCAGAAGCCCATGTGGCGCATTACGACTATCCCGCGGCCGTGGATCGCTTCAAAGCCGCGCAAGACTTGGCACGCCGTGGTCAAGGCGACCACATTGAGGCATCCATTGTGGATACGCGCTTGCGCGCGGTGGAGGCCTTATTGCGGGAACAGGCGCGCGAGAAGTGATTCGATCGCCATGCCCAGCAGTGAGTAAAGGATGGCGCCCCACACGGCGGCCCAAAAACCCGTCACGTGCAAGCCCCCCAGCAGTCCCGACGCGGACCACAGCATCAGGCCGTTGATCACGAAGAGGAACAGGCCGACGGTGATCAGCGTGACTGGCAAGGTCAGCAACACCAGGATGGGGCGCACCAAGGTGTTGAGCAGGCTGATCACAATCACCGCCAACAAGGCAGAGCCATAGCTTTGCACCTGAACACCGCTGAAAACAGCAGCGACCAGCAGCAAGGCACCCGCACTCAGCAACCATTTGAGCATCAGTTTCATGCCTGCCAGCATAGCAGGCGCGCTGCGCCTGCAGGGGTGCCGAAGCATGGGGCGTCGCTGCCGCCCACAAAAAATGGGAGCTTGGCGCTCCCTTTACTTCAGTTTCTCTAGCTACTGACGCTTGATCTACAAGGCTTAGGCGGCCAAAGTTTCGCCAACCAGTACCGTCCAAAGCGCCCCAATCCCAGCCAGCGTACCTGCCAGCTTGCGCAGCGGCGATTCCACCACGGGCGCAGCAGCTTCTTCGGTTTGCAGCTTCGGGCGGCGCATATCGATCACCTGCGATTGCGTACCGTATTGGGCGTGCAGGGTTTGCAGCAACTCTGGCAGGGGGCCACGGGCCAGCACTGTGGTGACCTGTGCGCCATGCGCATTCAGGACTGGCACACAGTCTTGAAACAGGCGCTCCGCCCATTTGTTGCGCCAGTTTTCCCGAGAGCGATTGCTTACAAACCGGCTGACGCGGTGGGTGATGCGCGGTGCGCAGCCGACCAACACCCAATGGGCCTTGCTGGCATGGGGGGCCTGCACGGCGGTTTGCAGCAGCAATTGGGCGTAATCGGCGTCGTCCACGTACACGATGATGGTTTCCACGGCGTCTTTCCTTGGTGATAAACGGATTGAGAGCAATTCTCAATAATAAAAAGCCCTGCTGAGACTAGCAAAAGAAACGGAAGTTCCTGTGCATCGCCGACAGCAGGGCTATGAATTGGCACTCACGGTGCCAATTCATACTTAGTGGGCAGCCTGCGCCTTTTTCTGTCTTGCAGCGGCCAGCTTGCCAATGGCCAGCACCAGCAGGGCACCGCCTACGTGAGCCATCCAGTAGACAGGCATAGATGCATTGAAGACAGCCATCTTGGTTTCGGCGTTGTATTCCAACAGCTTAGGTGCCCAGGTCCACTGATCGGGGTTGACGAACAGGGGGTCGGTCACCAGCATGCCGCCGGCAATCCAGCCCAGCAGCATGCCGCCGGCCACGATGATCAGCGGGAAGCGCTCCATCAGCTTGATCACCAACTGCGAGCCCCACACGATGATCGGGATGGAGATCAGCAGGCCCAGCACGATCAGCAGCATTTGGTGTTCACCCGAGCTCTGGGCGGCGCCTGCAATAGCGATCACGTTGTCCACCGACATGACCAAGTCGGCCACGATGATGGTCTTGATGGCGGCAAACAGCTTGTCGCTGCCTTCGATGTTGTCGTGGCCTTCTTCTTCAGGGGCGATCAGCTTCATACCGATCCACACCAGCAGCAAGGCGCCCACAATCTTCAGGAAAGGCAGCTGCAGCAGCACCATGGCGAACGCGATCAAAATCACGCGCAGCACGATGGCACCGGCGGTGCCGTAGATGATGCCCTTGGCACGCTGCGCAGGGGGCAGCTTGCGGCAGGCCAGCGCGATCACGACCGCGTTATCGCCACCCAGCAAGATGTCGATGATGATGATTTGCCCCAGCGCAATCCAGAACGGGGCATGGGTCAGGAAATCCAAATCCATAGTAAACCTCAGTAGAAGAACACACGCGCAACAACGCGCTATGCAGCGGTTATTTACCGATGGGCACCGTGGGGAAGTCGTTGAGTGACGCAGGGCGCGCCTGCACACTATGGGAGCTTCTTTGGGTGACCACTTGTAATCAGTCGCCCAAAGGTCTTGCCCGCAAGGTTCATGTCGAACCTCACCTGACAAGCCGGAAACCGTGGTTTCGTATTGACGACTTGCCAATCCGCCGGGGTATGGC
>JAFAGF010000032.1 GCA_023422975.1 Pseudomonadota bacterium | reverse complement strand
CCCGCGACCAGTTGGCATGCACTGGTTGTGGGGCTTCACGCCCTGCACGGTTCCAGAACAGCATCTTGCCCAGCTCAATGCCCAAGTCCGTCACCACCCCTGTCATGTGCGTGGTGCGGATGGTGGCATGCGACATCTTGGTCAAGGTCGCGTTTTGCACGCCCATGGTGAACGACAGCAGCAACACCGTCAGGGGCACGGCAAACCAGGTCGTCCAGTGCGTGGTCACCGCACCGACCAGCCCAAACACCAGCACCAGCAGCGCCACCAGCAGCAGCGGCAGGGCATAGGTGCTGCGCAAATGCATGTGCCGCGCCCAGTTCACCAAGATGGCCGACACGGCCGCGCCGGTCATGAACGCCAGCAAGGCGCCCAGCGCCGCCAGCACCAAAGCGGTTTGCCCCAGCACCAGACTGTCTGCCAGCATGGACATGAAACCGGTCATGTGCGAGGTGTAGAGCTGCAGCACCAAAAAGCCACCGGCATTGATCGCCCCGGCATTGAACGCCATCAGATAACCCAGCGCACGGTTGGTAGACCCCGTGCGGTGTGCATCCGTGAGATGGCGCAGTCTGCGCATGGCAAGCCGTTCAAGCGCTGGCGCGACCGGGGTTCCAAATCCCCGACGGGTCAAACGCCTGCTTGAGTTGGGTGTGGATGCGCTGCATGGCCGCAAGTTGTGGATCAAAAATAGCTTCTGCGCTGATCTGGCCTGCGCTTTCAGCTCTAAAGAGTGAAGCACTCCCACCCACTTGCTGGGCTGCGGCCTTGATGGCGGCACCCATGCTGCGCGGGGCTTGTACCCAGCGTACACCGCCATGCCATTCCACCAACGGTGCGGCCACGCCCGCTGGCAGCGCCAAGGCGGGTGCGGTTTGCGGCACCGACAAACGCCACAGGCAATCGGTGCCCGAGCGTGCGCTGAACCACGGCAGGGCTTGCTCGCGGCACGCTATCCAATCTGGAGCAACTTGCGCAGCATCCATGCGCGTTCCACCCATGTTGTGGCATGCCGCCTCCACCGCCGCCACGGCGCCGCGCAGCCGCACGTACAGGGTGCCCACGCCGTTGTCTTCCACCCAGCAGCTGGCGTTCAGCGGCAAAGGCTGGCCCCCCCACTGGTTTAGACGCTGCAACGCTTCGGCCTGGCTGATGCCCTCAAAGCGCAGCGTGGCTTCGCCCGGTGCGACGGGCAGCACCTTCAGGCTGACTTCGGTGATCAGGCCCAGCGTGCCCCAGCTGCCCGCCATGAGGCGCGAGACGTCGTAACCCGCCACGTTTTTCATCACCGTGCCGCCAAAGCGCAGCAGCTCGGCTTGGCCATTGATGATTTCTATGCCCAGCACAAAGTCGCGCACAGCACCCACGCTGGCACGGGCCGGGCCGCTCCAGCCTGCGGCCACCATGCCGCCCACGGTGGCGACGTCGCCCTCTGCGGTGGCGTAGTGCGGGGGTTCAAAAGCCAGACACTGGCCTTGCGCGGCCAAGGCCGCTTCCAGCTCCACCAAGGGCGTGCCGGCGCGCACCGTCACCACCAACTCGCTGGGCTCGTAGCTGACGATGCCATGCAGGCTACGGGTGTCCAAAATATCGCCCTGCAGCTGCAGGGCATGAAAGTCTTTGCTGCCGCCCCCGCGTATGCGCAGTGGCGAAGAATCAGCAATGGCAGCGCGTACGCGCTCAAGCGTCTGGTGAAGGGCGGTATCCATGGGCTGAATCGTAGCCGCCTCGCGCGGATTTGCCTGCGCTGCCCACGTGAATTTTTTGAATGCCCACCGTGAATCAGACTGTGCGCACCCACGAAAAAGCCGCCCCGAAGGGCGGCCCAAGCACAACCTGCAGGCAGTGCGACTGCCTGCGCACTCTGCTTAACGGTTGTAGGCGGACTCACCGTGGGTGGTGATATCCAGACCCTCGCGCTCAGCATCTTCAGGCACACGCAGACCCACCAGGATATCTGCGATCTTGAAGCAGATGAAGGAGACCACACCGCACCAGACGATGGTGACGATCACGCTCTTGAACTGCACCCACACTTGGTGCGCCATATTGAAGCCTTCGGGCTCCACACCGCCCAGACCTGCGGCGCAGAACACGCCGGTCAAGATGGCACCCAAGATACCGCCCACACCGTGCACACCAAACACGTCGCACACATCATCCACCTTCAGCAGACGCTTCAGGCCAGAAACGCCCCACAGGCACAACGGGCCAGCGATCAAGCCCATCACGATGGAGCCCATGGGGCCCACAAAACCGGCAGCAGGGGTGATGGTCACCAGGCCAGCCACCGCACCCGAGGCCGCACCCAGCATCGAGGGCTTACCCTTGTGCAAGCCTTCGGCCACGATCCACGCCACGGCAGCAGCACCCGTTGCCAAGATGGTGTTGATGAAGGCCAAGCCTGCGATACCGTTGGCCGCACCGGCAGAGCCCGCGTTGAAACCAAACCAGCCCACCCACAGCAGCGATGCGCCCACCATGGTCAGCGTCAGGCTGTGCGGAGGCAGCGCTTCCTTGCCAAAGCCAATGCGCTTGCCCACCATGTAAGCACCCACCAGGCCTGCCACAGCGGCATTGATGTGCACCACGGTGCCACCCGCGAAGTCCAGCGCGCCATCTTCGGCCAGCAAACCACCGCCCCACACCATGTGCGCCATGGGGATGTAGCTGAAGGTGAACCACAGCACCGAGAAGATCATCACGGCCGAGAACTTGATGCGCTCGGCAAAAGCACCCACGATCAGTGCCACGGTGATGGCCGCAAACGTGGACTGGAAGGCCACAAACACATACTCAGGGATGGTGCTCAGCGTTGCCGAGAGCGTATCGGGCGTAATGCCTGCCAAGAAGATCTTGTCAAAGCCACCGAAGAACTTGCCTTCACCGCCAAAGGTCAGCGAGAAGCCGTAGATGGCCCACAGCACGGTGATCAGCGAGAAGATGGTGAACACCTGTGCCAGCACGGACAGCATGTTCTTGGAGCGCACCAGACCGCCGTAGAACAGCGCCAGGCCGGGGATGACCATCAAGATCACCAGCATGGTGGAAGTCAGCATCCACGCGGTATCACCCGCGCTCAGTGCCGGAGCGGCTTCGGCTGTGGTTTCCACCACGGCGGCAACCACAGCCGCCACTGCGGGCGCAGCCTCTTGGGCCCAGGCACCGGTCGCTGCGGCCATCAGGCCCAGACCCAGTGAAATTGCAGGGAGCGATTTTTTCATGTCAGTCTCTTGCCTAAAGGGTTGCGTTACAGGGCTTCTTTACCGGTTTCACCGGTGCGGATACGCACGACCTGCTCCAAGTCATACACAAAAATCTTGCCGTCGCCGATCTTGCCAGTGCGCGCCGCACCTTCGATGGCTTCGATGACCTGCTCCAGCACCGCGTCATCGACGGCGGCTTCCAACTTCACCTTGGGCAGGAAGTCCACGACATATTCCGCGCCGCGGTACAGCTCGGTGTGACCTTTTTGGCGGCCAAAGCCCTTGACCTCGGTCACGGTAATACCCTGTACGCCAAGCTGCGACAGGGCTTCTCGCACCTCGTCGAGCTTGAAGGGCTTGATGATGGCTGACACCATTTTCATGAGACGTTCCTCCGGGAAGCGGGAAGTTGTAAAAAGTGTTGTGACAAGCCCTTTAAGCAGGGAGCGTGCCAACCAGCGGGCTTGGTACAGCGCGGCTTGAAGTCCTACAGTGCCTGCAGGGGCGACAGCGCAGAAGCACC
>JAFAGF010000031.1 GCA_023422975.1 Pseudomonadota bacterium | reverse complement strand
CTGGGCCAAAATTTCGCCCGTGGTCAGGTTGCGGCTAAAGCCTTGATGGCCTGTGGAGCAAAAACGGCAACCCACAGCGCAACCAGCTTGCGAAGACACGCACAGCGTGCCGCGGTCGTCTTCGGGAATAAACACCGACTCCACGGCGTTGCCATCACCCACATCAAACAGCCACTTGATCGTGCCGTCTTGCGAGATGTGCTGCGTGATAACGGGCAGGCCCACAATTTCAGCCTGGCCCTTGAGTTTTTCGCGCAAAGACTTGGCCAGATCCGTCATCTGGTCAAAATCATTGGCACCGCGTTGGTGAATCCAGCGGTACAACTGCGTCGCGCGGAAACGCTTTTCCCCCAGCGACTCGCAATACGCGGTCAGCCCCTGAAGGTCAAAATTCAATAGATTGGTGGTGGTCATATGCATTACCCAAGACCACTTACAGGGCAACACTCCCATGCGGGGGTGCTGCCGTTACAGCAAGCACGGCCAGCATGGGATTCATGGAATTAACGTGCGTAGACGTTCATGCCAGGGAAGAAGAAAGCGATTTCAACAGCAGCTGTTTCAGCAGCGTCGGAACCGTGTACGGCGTTGGCGTCGATGCTGTCAGCAAAGTCAGCGCGGATGGTGCCGGCTTCAGCCTTCTTAGGATCGGTAGCGCCCATCAGTTCGCGGTTCTTCAAAATAGCGCCTTCGCCTTCCAGAACTTGGATCATCACGGGGCCGGAAACCATGAAGCTCACCAGATCCTTGAAGAAAGGACGCTCAGCGTGCACAGCGTAGAACTGCTCAGCGTCAGCTTGCGACAGGTGCACCAGCTTGGCTGCAGCGATCTTCAGGCCAGCGTTTTCGAAACGGCTATAGATTTGGCCGATCACGTTCTTTGCAACTGCGTCGGGCTTGATGATGGAGAGGGTGCGTTCGATTGCCATTTGGTTTTCCTAATGAAAAGGGAATATTTTTTTGCCGACCCGGCAAAACCCTTGATTCTAACGGGGCGCTGACAACCCTTGAAACTGCTTGCCAAGCACCCCTGAGCGCTTAACGCCCACCGCCACGTCGACCACCAGGCTTGCGCTTTTGCTCAGCACGGGCTCGCGCCAGACTGTCGCTACCGATATAACCCACCGAGGTTTTCATCGGATCTGGCTGAGCGCTAGGCAACTGATAGTCATTGTTGCTGGTGCGCTTAGGCCCAGACTTGGCCTTGCGACGTGCGCGCAAGAAACGCTCTTCTTCCGCTGCATTCACACGCGCCTTGTTCCGCGAACCTGCTCGATCCGACTCACGGCGCGCATTTTGCACAGGTGCTGCGCGCTTTGGCTTGGGCATCGCTACACCAGACGCTTGGATCAAAGCCTGTACATCCTTCTCATCCAGCTCCATCCACGCGCCACGGCGCAGACCACGGGGCAACTGCATGGCACCGTAGCGAATACGGATCAGACGACTAACCGCACGTCCCACCGACTCAAACATGCGGCGCACTTCGCGGTTGCGGCCTTCTGAGATGGTCACGCGATACCACACATTGGCACCTTCACCACCACCGTCTTCAATGGAGCCAAAAGAAGCTTCACCATCTTCCAGCTGTACACCGGTAGTCAGCAGCTGTTTTTCCTCCTTGGTCAACGCACCCAATACACGCACAGCATATTCGCGCTCCAAACCAAAGCGAGGATGCATCAGGTTGTTGGCCAATGTGCCAGAGCTGGTAAACAGCAACAGACCTTCTGTATTTAAGTCCAGACGACCAACCGACTGCCACTTGCCATTGTGCAGCTTGGGCAAGCGACGGAACACTGTGGGGCGATTTTGCGGATCATCCAAGGTCACCACCTCACCCGCAGGTTTGTGGTAAGCCAACACACGCACGGCGGGTGGGTCGATGCGCACCTTGACAGGCTTGCCATCCACCTTGATGTTGTCACCCAGTTGAATTCGCTGGCCTTTGTGCGCAAACTCACCATTGACGGTGATGCGGCCATCGTCAATCCAACGCTCCACTTCCAGCCGCGAACCAAGACCAGCTTGCGCCAGAACTTTATGCAGCTTCGGAGAGTCCTGCTCAGGCTGCAATACGCGCTTGACTGGTGCTGTCTCTGGCAACTCTTCGGCAGCGTCCAGTTCGCCAGAAATCACGGCATCAAAATCGTAGCCTTCATCGGCATCCAGCAAGGCCATCATGTCTTGCTCTGGCACTTCCGCCTTAGCTACAGGAACTGCTGCTCGCGGGGCTTGCGGCTTACGAGCAGAGCCGCCTAACGCACGGCGCGCAGGCTTGTTGTCTTTGGTCATGGTTTTTCCGTTTCTGCGCCAGCCCATTCCTAGTGGCAAGACGCTTTCAATTATTCAAATGGGCGGTGTACGCCAAGCACTTAGGCTTTAGGGCTATTGCCTTCTGGCATTTCTGACACCACCTCTTGCAGCGCATCTTCAACAGGGATTGCTGCTGCGGGTTCTGGCACAACCTCAGCGTCGGTTATCGCCTCTGGCTCTGCCACAGATACAAAGACTTGGTCCATAGGCAAGGTAGGCTCTACAAACAAGTCATCCATCGGCCCAGGCAGTTGGTCTTCAGCTTGAGCGGAATCATCTGCCGCCTCTACCCCTTCAGCACCCACTTCACCTTCCAACGCACTGAACAGCGTGGCTTGAATCTCTGGCTCATCCAGCATGGGCAACTCTGCCAGCGAATTCAATCCCAAGTCATCCAAAAACTGGCGAGTGGTTGCCAGCAAGGCTGGGCGCCCAACAGTCTCACGGTGGCCAATTTCCTCAATCCAACCCCGGTCTTCTAGTTGCTTGATGATCAAACTATTGACCGTCACCCCGCGAATGTCCTCAATATCACCTCGTGTGACTGGCTGGCGATAGGCAATGATGGCCAAGGTTTCCAGCACCGCACGGCTGTAGCGCGGGGGCTTTTCAGGATGCAATTTATCCAGATAAGCACGCATTTCTGGGCGGCTTTGGAAACGCCAGCCAGATGCGACTTGCACCAACTCCACACCACGCCCCATCCAGTCCTGCTGCAACGCCAGCAACAAGTCCTTCAGCGTATCCGCCCCCAAATTACCGTCAAATAACGCGCGCAAATCCCGCAGCGGCAAAGGCTGCTGAGCGCAAATCAAGGCGGTTTCTAGGACCCGTTTGGCATCAACCGAATTCATGGTTTTGACGCAAGCCTCGTTGGAGGAAGGGAGATGTAAAGACAGATGGACTGGACCCTCACGGGCAAGTACACCAACGACAAGGCGCCAACATACGAGCACCTTTATTTACTGAGGATTGTAGCGCAGGCCCAATTTTTCGATCGCACCCAGGAAATCTTCAGGCGGCTCAGCAGCCAGCTCCAGCAGCTCACCACTCACCGGATGTACAAACGACAAACGGAATGCGTGCAGCGCCTGCCGCTGCATATCACCCGCTAAAGCCCCGCCATACACCGCATCAGCGACCAAAGGATGCCCCAGAGAAAGCATGTGCACGCGGATCTGATGCGTCCGTCCTGTATGCAGCTTGCAATGCACCAAGCAATGCTCTGGCGTAGAGTCCCAACAGGTGATATCGGTACGCGCCTCCTTGCCTGCATGCTGCGCCAAATCCACAACCGCCATGCGCAGACGATTGCGCGGATCACGACCAATCGGCGCATCTACCTTTTGTACCTCTGCACCTTTCCACTGCTTATGCGCCAGCGCCAGATAACGGCGGCTGACATCACGCCGCGTAATTAAGGCAACCAAGGCGTCCATGGTGGAGCGATCTTTAGCCACCACCATCAAGCCACTGGTGTCTTTATCCAGCCGGTGCACAATCCCTGCCCGAGGCACCATCGGTGCGCCTGCATGGTGGGCCAGCAAGCCATTGAGCAGCGTGCCCTGCCAGTTACCCGGCGCGGGGTGCACAACCAAACCTGCAGGCTTATTCACCACCAGCAAGTGTGCGTCTTCATAGACCACATCCAAGGCCATCGCTTCTGGCTTAAACGACTGACTCTGTGCTGTCGGACGCATCTCAATGCTGATCACATCGCCCAGCTTCACCTTCGCAGATGCTTTGGTTGCCACCCTGTGATTGAGTTGTACGGCACCTTGCTCCAGCAATTGCTGCAAATAACTGCGAGAAAACTCCGGCACCAGATCCACCAGAGTTTTATCCAATCGTGTGCCATGCTGCGCGATTTCGACCTTGCACTCACGCACCTCCACAGCCAAAGCACTGGCCTCTACCTCTGCTGCATCCTCAGACTCCAGCAGCACATCCTGATCCAAAGGTAATGCGTTCGAACTCACGCACACTCCCCATCAAAAACACAAAAGAAAATGCCCGACGCGGATCGCACCGGGCATTTTTCGCAAAGGCACATCAGCGGCGCTTAACGCGCAGGCAAATAACGAGAAGGGTCTACAGGCTTGCCTTGGCGACGCACTTCAAAGTGAAGCTTCACACGATCCGCATCGGTGTTACCCATCTCTGCGATTTTCTGCCCCTTCTTCACATTCTGGTCTTCTTTGACCAGCAGCTTCTGGTTGTGGGCATAGGCTGTCAGATAGGTGTTGTTGTGTTTCAAGATCACCAGATGGCCATAGCCACGCAAACCTGCGCCTGCATACACCACCCGACCATCTGCTGCTGCCACAATGGGATCACCAGCCTTGCCTGCAATGTCTACCCCTTTGTTGGTCGATTCGTTGAAGCCCGCAATGACTGCACCAGAAGCTGGCCACATAAAGCCCAGCCCACTGGCATCACCACCTGAGCTAGAGGCAGTACTCTCCACAGGTGTTGGCGCCGGCGCGGTCGCAGCAGGTGTTGCAACGGGCGTTGATGCCGTACTGCCTGCTGGAGGCAGCGCCACAGGCTGCACCGTCGTAGACGCCACAGGTCGTGTCCCTTGCGACTGCACACCCACAGCGGCACCGGGTGGCACCACGCGCACCACCTGACCCACTTCGATCAGATCGGGGTTCGTCAAATTGCTCCAGCGCGCCACATCTTTCCAGCTCTGGCCGTGCTCCAGACCAATGCGAATCAAGGTATCACCGGGCTGAACGGTGTAGTAGCCGGGCTTGCCGGCATTTTCTGCACCGGGTAGCGTCGATGGATCTACCCGAGCTGTGGAGCTTGCCCCCCAGCCACCACGGTCTTCGACTGGAGCCTTGTTCACCTGAGCACAACCGGCCAGCAAACCGCCAGCGACCAGCACTGCACTCAAAGCTCCAAGACCTCGCGATAACAACATATTTATTTCCCTTTCAGGCAATCCCAGATTTTAGAGGGACAAAGTGCACTGCTTCGAGCACAGACTCTGTAAATCCATGCGGCGTCTTGTCAACCACCAACAGTGCTTGCTGCCCTGTACTTCTCACAGTAGGGGCCACCAAGCGCCCTCCCACCGCCAATTGATCTAACCAAGCCCGAGGAATGGAATCCCCCCCCGCGGCCGAAATGATGCCTGCATACGGGCCGCCTTGCGCGTAGCCCAGCATGCCGTCCCCAAACAAAAGATGCACATTTGTGAGTCGCAGAGGCCGCAAATTGTTCCGTGCTTTTTCGTGCAACCCGCGCAAACGCTCCACAGAATAAACCTGCTGTGCCACGCAAGCGAGCACAGCGGCTTGGTAGCCACACCCTGTCCCCACTTCTAGCACACGCCCCAGCTTGCCCGCAGCACGCACACAGTCCGCACCTTCCAGCAACTCAATCATGCGTGCCACCACACTGGGTTTGGAGATGGTCTGTTGCAAGCCTATCGGCAAACTGGTGTCTTCGTAGGCCTGGTTCACCAAAGCACTATCGACAAACAAATGGCGCTCTACGCGACTCAATGCGCCCAGCACGCTTTGCGACTGAATACCTGTCGCCGCCACGCGTTGCACCATGCGAAGGCGCACCGCCGAAGAATCCAGCCCCAAGCCGACCGGCGCTGTCGCAGAGCGTTGAACTTGCGCTGCAGCTGCACCCACACGTCCATTGATATGTTTGGGCGCCGCCGATGCAGCAATCCATCCGGGAACCGAACGCTTGGGCTGATTCATGCTGTTTCCTTTGACGGGGCTCCCATATCCAGCCGGGACGCAGTCTGCGCCCAGTACACCAGGTGGTCGTGGTCCGTCAAATCCACCTTCAACGGCGTCAACGCCACATGCCCGCGGGCTGTCGCGTAAAAGTCCGTCCCTTCTGCCTCATCTTTGGCTGCGCCCGCGCTACCAATCCAGTACATGGTCTCACCACGTGGGCTGGCCTGGGTGATCACCGGCTCGGCCGAATGGCGACGACCCAAACGGCACAACTTCACGGCGCCCATCTGCGCCAAGGGAAGGTTGGGAATATTGACGTTCAGCAGCCACGGAGCATTGCCAATCAGCTGCTGCTGGCGCATTTGCTGCACCAGCTGCTTGGCTTTCTGGGCGGCGGACTCCAACTCCCCCCAATCGCGCTCCACTTGAGAAAATGCGATTGCTGGGACACCGAACAAAAAGCCCTCCATGGCCGCACCCACCGTGCCTGAATAGATGGTGTCGTCCCCCATATTGGCACCATTGTTGATACCTGACACCACCAAGTCCGGCTTGTAGCCGAGCAAGCCCGTCATGGCGATATGCACGCAATCTGCGGGCGTGCCATTGACGTAGCGAAAACCGTTGGACGCACGGTGCACATACAAAGGCGAATGCAAAGTCAGCGCATTCGACTTTGCGCTGTTATTGTGCTCAGGCGCAACCACCTCGACTTCAATGCCGTCAATGGAAGCCAAAGCATCATGTAACGCGACGATGCCGGGTGCCTGATACCCGTCGTCGTTAGAAATAAGAATCTTCATGGGCTCTCAACAGATTGCGCCGATTGTAGGTGCCGCGCAAGCAAGCGCAAACATCCGCACACCGACGAATTGCACCTTTATGAGCATGCAAACTACGCAGTGCTCTGCCAAACTTCTTTCTTTTGTCTCTTTGTAAGGCTTACCCGTGGCTGCACGCACCCCTGCCGATATTGCTCGCGACACCCTCAAGCTCTTGGCCACACGCCGCCTAGCGCCCACACCTGCCAACTACCAGGCGGTGTACGAAGAAGTGGCTGGGCTGCTGCCCCAAGTGAGCTTTCCCCTGGCACCGCTGCGACGCATTGCCACCGTGCTGCCCACCCAAACACCCATCCAAAAGCGCCTGGCCCACGCTTTTTCGACCGCAGTTGAGGCGCAAGACTGGACGGCTTTGCAAGCCGCGATTGCCGACTACGCACAGCTGGATCTTGGCATCGCACCCCAAGCCCCAGCTCTAGAGACCCCAGCCACGATCACCACCATTGACGTGCTGCCTGACGCTTTGGCACAACAGCTGGCGCGCCTGATTGAGACCGTGATGAGCGCGCTGGGCGAAGAAGACCAGCGCATGCGCGAGCTGTCCGACCAGTTGGCACATTTTTTACGCACGGCACCGCCGCCACTGGCTGCGCTGGAGCAAATGCTGCACAACTACAGCTACCGCCTGTCCTTCACTGCGCAAGACCAGGCCCAACGGCGCATGGGCATTCATGCCCTGCTGCGCATGGTGGGCGAGCACATTGCCTCCATCGCTTCGCACGATCCATCTTTGCAGCAACAAGCACAGGCTCTGGCCACCGCCATGGACAAACCGTGGACACTGCAGCAACTGGACCGCATTCAGACCCACCTCAAGAGCCTGCTGTTCCGCCACCTGGAAATTGAAGGCAGCCGCGCCGATGCGCATGAACAGCTCAAATCCTTGCTGGCCGAGCACACCAAGCAGATGGCCGGACTGGGCAAGCTCAGTGAAAACCACTCCCATGCACTGACCAATTGCGCACAGCAAATCCAGCAAGCGCAAGATTTGGGCGACCTGGCCGTTGTGTTGGAATCCGTGGTGCACTCGGGCAGCGCCTTGGCCACCGAAAACCGCATCGTCCAGGCCCAACTGGCAGATTTACGCGAGCAGACACAAATTCAGGAAGAACAGATCGAAGCGCTTTCCAGTGCACTGCACCATGTGGAAGACAGCACGCGCAACGACCCCGAGACCGGTGCACTCAACCCCCAGGGCTTGAAAGAAGCCCTACTCACCGAGGCGGCCCGCAATCAGCGCCAACCTCAACCCACCACATTGGCCGCGCTGCAAATTGACCAGTTGGCCGCACTGGCGACTGAAAACGGCCCACAAGCCAAAACCGCCGCACTGGTTCACATGGCGCGCTTGGTGCGCGCTACCCTGCGCCCCCAGGATGCCATCGGGCGCATCAACGAACAGCAGTTCGTCATTCTCTTTCCCGCCACGGCTGCCGCACCTGCGGCCCAAGCGCTGGCCCGCCTGCAACAAGAGCTGAGTAAGCGCCCTCTACTGCTGGACGACCAGGCCGTACCGTTGAGCTTTAGCGCTGGGGTGATCGCCGTCAGCGGCCTGAACACCCCAGCCGAAGCCGTACAACGCGCCATGCAGGCTTGTGAGCAAGCCCAGCACATGGGTAAAGGCCGCATCGCACTGATCTAAGCGCTACCCAACGCATCCAGATCTATGCTCAAGCAAGCACCAAGCTGAGCAGGCCGCCCCCTGCCGCGTACGGCGGTGGGCAGCACGGCATGAAGGTAAGCGCTGCGCCCGCCAAATGACGCGCACAGCCTTCTTCACCTTCCTGCCCCGAGCCTGACGCAGGTCTTACATAAGATTCCTAGCACACTTCCCCCAAGTACCCTAGGGCAAATACCTAGAATTTCCCTCTATAAAGCGATGCCAGCCAACGCCAATCCCCGCATTGGTGCATAGTCCGCGCGCATGACCCTATGCAGATCTGCATAGTCTGGTCACATTCAGAAAAGTCATAAAACAACTTTTCACCAAACAAAAGATTTCTGGCAGATGGCGCCTGTTTAACATGCGTTGAAAGCTATTTATTCAATAGCTTCAAGGATTTAGTTTCCTCATATCTGAACAGATCAGTCTTTCACCTTCAACCGTAAGCGCCTTTATCCATGTGCTGGCAGCAGCCTGCGCATCGATAGTCGGTTCGCTGTTTCTTATGAAAGAGAGCTTTCATGCAAGTTACTTTCAGTGCGTACTACACCCTCATACTCGCCGTTTTGGTGCTGTTGCTGGGCAAGTTCCTGGTTAATCGCATTCGTTTCCTGCGCAACTACAACATCCCCGAACCCGTGGCCGGTGGTTTGGTCGTGGCTGCACTGATTTACATCTTGCATTTGACGATGGGCTGGTCCTTCAAGTTTGAATCCAGCCTGCAGTCGGCTTTCATGCTGGTGTTCTTCTCCTCAATTGGCCTGAGCGCCAACTTCGCCAAGCTCAAGCAAGGTGGCACTGGCCTGATCGTGTTCCTGCTGGTAATTGCGGTGTTCATCCTGGTGCAAAACACCGTGGGCATCAGCTTGGCCACCATGCTGGGGCTGGACCCGATGATTGGTCTGATCGCTGGCTCCATCACCCTGATCGGTGGCCACGGCACTGCGGGTGCCTGGGGCTCGGTCATGGAAAACCAATATGGCCTGACCGGCGCCACCACCTTGGGCATGGCCTGCGCCACCTTTGGTCTGGTGATTGGTGGCATCTTGGGCGGCCCTCTGGCCAAACGTCTGGTGACCAAGCACAAGCTGGCCAAGGCCCGCAGCGAAGCCGAGCAGTTGACCGAAGGCGGCCCCGCCGTCTCGGAGTACAGCGATGTGGCCAACTTTGAGTCCCCCAACAAAACCCCGCGCCTGATTACCGCAGACGCCGCTATCGAGACCCTGGCCCTGTTCGCAGGCTGCCTGGCCTTTGCCGAGTTCATGACCGGCGTCACCAAGGACACCGTGATTCAGTTGCCCACCTTCGTCTGGGCGCTGGGCGGTGGTGTCGTGATCCGCAACGTGCTGGACTACATTTTTGGCTTCAAGGTGTTTGACCGTGCCATCGACGTGTTCGGCAATGCGGCGCTGTCCATCTACCTGGCAATCGCCCTGCTGTCGCTGAAGCTGTGGGAGCTGACCGATCTGGCCGCCCCGCTGATGGTGATCCTGGCCGTGCAAACGCTCATCATGGCGCTGTATGCCACCTTCGTCACCTTCCGCATCATGGGCAAGAACTACGACGCCGCCGTGCTGGCTGCCGGCCACTGCGGCTTTGGCATGGGCGCCACGCCCACCGCCGTGGCCAATATGCAGGCCATCACCAACCAGTACGGCCCTTCGCACAAGGCTTTCCTGATCGTGCCGCTGGTCGGGGCCTTCTTTATTGACATCGTCAACGCCTTCCTGATTCAGGCCTTCATCAAGTTCATTCAGTAATCTGCTTGAAACCGCCTACGCAGGCGGGCTGAGCTTTGGGGCACACT
>JAFAGF010000130.1 GCA_023422975.1 Pseudomonadota bacterium | reverse complement strand
GTGAAGCTGTGGCTGACGCACTTGCCGTCAAAGTAAACATTGGCCTTGGTGGTCAGGGTAACGCCGGTGAAATGCTCGGTAGTCATGGATTGCGCGCAGTCGCTGAGTTTGGATCGAAGCTGGGCATTTTAGGCTACCTGCGTCGTCCTTGGGGTTTCGCAAAACGCATATGAACATGACCCCACCCCTGAGGATGAGTGCAGGGTGGCAGAGCTTCAGCGCCAATAAGCAGAAGGTGGTGCGCTGTTGGGGTAGACCGGCGTCGTGCTGTAGATGTTTTCTGTCACTGCGGTGCCAGCAGGCGCGGGCTGGTAAACGCCGCTAGGCCCGACGAAGCGCTCCGCGCTGCTCCAGGTTGAGGGTGCAGGCTGATGGGCTTGCACGCTGACGGGCACCCATGCGCCGGGATGGTTGTCCATGCGTGTGGTGTAGCGGCGGCCCGCATATTCGTAAGTGACGTCGTAGCCTACGGTACGATTTTCGTAGACCAATTCATTGGTGCAGCGGCGAACGGTCTCGTAGCGTGGCTGGCTATTGCTGCTTTCGATCACATTGCCAATCAGCCCACCGGCAATGGCGCCCACGATGGTGGTGGCTGCGCGGTTGGAGCCCGAATGGCCGTGGTAGCTGTGGTGTCCATAGCCCCTATGGCCACGATAGCCGCGGTGGCTGTAGCCACGGTGTCCTGAATAGCTACTGCCGCGCCCCAATGCGTTGCCCGCCACACCGCCAATGACTGCGCCCCAAATGGCACCAGTTCCATTGGTTTGCTGGCCGCTGTATACCTGCTCGTCCTCGCAAACTTGCTGCGGAATGCCTATTTGCTGCCAGATCGGGGTGGCAGACAGTACGCGCGCTTGCTCTTGGGCCGCAGCGCTGCCGCAGGCCAAACCAGCAATCGCAGCCACGGTGAACCAATGCTTGAAACGCATAAAAAACTCCTTGCAACCACAAGTTTAGGAGGCTTGGGTAATCGCCTGTTGCCAGCGAGGTAAAGCTGCGTAAATGGTGGTGTGCAGATGTTGGTGTGGCTAGCGTGGACGGGGTGGATGAGCGCCTATTCGCAGGTCAATGATGGGCAGGTCACTGTCATTGGCACGGTATTCGATGCTCTCCACGGGGGCTGCGCCGGGTGCAGCCGACCCATAGGACTTGGCGCCGGGCGTCACACTGCTGGTGCTAGCCCGGTCGTTGCTGCGGTAGCTGCTGCTTGGCGCGGTGGACTGAATGGGTACACGTTTGCCGGGGTTGTGTGCCATGCGCTGTGAGTACTGCTGACCTTGGTATTCATACAGCACGTCGTAGCCCACAAGCTCATCTTCATACACGGTGCGGGTCTTGCAGCGCGTGTGGCTGGTGTACTCCACACATTCTTCCTGCGGAATGGTCACCTGTTCATAAATGGGGGTGGCGTCCAGCACCCGGCCATAGGCTGGCTGTGCAGAGGTGGCAAAAGGTAGCCCGGCTCCAAGGCAGGCCATGGCCAAAGCAAGTCCAGAGCGAGTGAGTGATCGTTGGGTCACAATGTTTGCTCCTTATGGGGCGATGAAGTCAATCTGTGGTGTTGCGGCACCACGCCGTTCAATACGGTCAGAAGGCTTCAGTTGATGAGCGCTTGCCACGTTTCAGCGTTGAAGCCCACTGTAATGTGGTCATTGCTCCACTCCACCACCGGGCGCTTGATGACGCTGGCATGTTCTTGCAGTACCTTGGCGGCAGAGGGCGCGTCCACCACAGAGGCTTGGATGGTTGGGTCCAATTTTCGCCAAGTGGTTCCTTGGCGGTTGGTCAGTTTTTCCCAGCCGACAGCTTGCATCCAAGCGGGCAATTTATCCGCGGGTACACCTTGTTTTTTGAAATCGTGAAATTCGTATGCGAGGCCTTGTGCCGTCAGCCAGGTGCGTGCTTTCTTCACTGTGTCACAGTTGGGAATGCCGTAAACACGAATAATCTTGTTGGTACTCATGATGTTGATGGTGATACATGCGTGGGTGCGCGACAATCATGCACTGTATGCACAGCAATTTCTCCACACTTTCTGAATGGCTTGCGCACTGCGAGCAAATTCATCCACAAAACATTGCCATGGGGCTTGAGCGTGTGCGCGAAGTTGCGCAGCGCATGCAGTTGAAGTTTGACTGCCCTGTGATTACCGTGGCGGGCACCAATGGCAAGGGATCTACCTGCGCCATGCTGGAGGCTGTGGCTTTGCAGTCCGGCTACAAGCCCGGTGTTTATACCTCTCCGCATTTGGTTCACTTTGAAGAGCGCTGTCGCCTTCATGGTGAGATTGCGAAAGCACAGGATTTTTTGCCGCACTTCGCGGCGGTAGAAGCAGCCCGATTCCAAGGCGAAGAGGTGCTGCTGACGTATTTTGAATTCACCACTTTGGCCATCATGCGCATGCTGAGTCTGGCCAAGCTGGATGTGGCAATTTTGGAAGTGGGGCTGGGTGGCCGTCTGGATGCCACCAATGTGGTGGATGCGGATTGCGCCATCATCACCAGCATTGACATCGACCATGCCGCAATTTTGGGCAATGACCGGGAAACCATCGGTCGAGAGAAAGCCGGCATCATGCGCGCGGGGCGGCCAGTGATTGTGAGCGACCCCGTGCCTCCGCAAAGCGTGATCGACCACGCGCAAGCCATGGGTGCAGATTTGCGCATGTTTGGCCGCGACTTCAATTACAGCGGCGACAAGCAGCAGTGGGGTTGGGCTGGGCGTGACCGTCGCTATGCAGGCCTGTCTTACCCTGCGCTGCGGGGTGCGAACCAGTTGATGAATGCATCGGGCGTTTTGGCGGCCTACGAAGCGCTGCGCCCCGTGCTGCCCGTGACGGCACAAGCGGTGCGTACGGGCTTGGCGATGGTGGAGTTGCCCGGGCGTTTTCAGATCATCCCTGGGCAGCCCACGTTGGTGCTGGATGTAGCGCATAACCCGCACTCGGTGGCGGCGCTCACTGCCAACTTGGATGCCATGGGCTACTTTCCCACCACGCATGCGGTGTTTGGTGCGATGGCAGATAAGGAGTTGGCGCCCATGCTGCTCAAGGTTGGCCCGCTGATTGACCGCTGGTATTTCACGGATTTGCCCACGGAGCGTGCGGAGTCGGCTTCGAAGTTGCAACAAAAGTGGAACGCTGCGCAAGTGGTAGGCGGCGCTACACGCCGCGAAGTGCCTACTAGCTTGTATGAGAGTCCGCAAGCGGCATTGGATGCAGCCGTACAGGCTGCAGACCCGGCTGATAGAATCGTGGTCTTTGGCTCGTTTTATACGGTTGGTGAGGTTTTGAAAGATGGGCCGCCTCGCCTGCATGCCAAACATTTGGGCGAATAAGGTCCGCTACGCGACGCATCTTCATGGCACTTTTCAAATTCCGTTGGCCTGGTCAAAAAGAGGAAAGCGAGCAAACGCCTGTGCGGCGTTCTCGCTTGGCACAGTCCGCAAGCGTGGATGACATGCGCCGTCGTGCGCGCCATCGCCTCATTGGTGCTGCTGTCTTGGTGGCGCTGGGGGTGATCGGCTTCCCCATCTTGTTTGATACCCAACCTCGTCCTATTCCGGTCGATGTACCCATCGAAATTCCGGATCGCAACCAGGTGGCGCCCATGATGGTGCCGGGTGAGCATGCACAAACCGAAGTCAAGCCTACGGCCACCCCGGCAGAGGGGGCGGGCGGCGGAGCCTTGAGTGCTGACGAAGAGTTGGTCAATGAACCAGCGCCTTTGGCGGTGCCGAAGCCCCCGGAGCCACCGCGTTTGGTGCCAGAGCCCGTGACACCTCCAGCTCCCGTGCCGAAGCCAGAAGTTCAGCCTGAGCCCAAGGTGGAGCCTAAGCCAGCACCCAAAGCTGAACCTAAACCAGAACCGAAGTCAGAGGTCAAGCCCGCGCCGAAACCTGTGGTGAGTGATGCAGAGCGTGCCCGTGCCTTGCTGGAAGGGCGTGCGCCTGTGCCCGCCTCGACCGCTGCGGCCACGCCAGCAAAGACTGAAGCCAACAAGCAAGGGCGTTTTATTGTGCAGGTGGGTGCATTTGCTGATGCTGGCAAGGCCTCGGAAGTGCGCGCCAAGCTGGAAATGTCGGGCCTGAAAACCTATACCCAAGTGGTGGACACCAAAGATGGCAAGCGCACGCGTGTGCGTGTGGGTCCATATGACCAGCGTGATGCGGCTGACAAGGCTGCCACGCGCATCAAAGGTTTGGGTTTGCCGGCGTCAGTGCTGACTTTGTAATGAAACCGCTCACGCACAACTAAAAAGAGTACGGAAAGCGCATGGTTGTTTTGGATGGTGTGTTGCTGGGCATCTTGGTGGTGTCCATGCTGTTGGGTGCGTGGCGCGGTTTGATTTTTGAGCTGTTTTCACTCGTGGGCTGGGTGGCAGGTTTCTTTGTGGCGCGGTTGTTTGCTGAATATGTGGCGGGTCTGCTGCCGCTCAGCGGGTTTGATGCCACAGTGCAATATGGCATTGGCTTTGTATTGACCTTTGTCGTCGCGGTGTTTGCCTGGGGACTGCTCAGTGCCTTGGCCAAAAAGCTGATTGAAGTGGCTGGCCTGCGCCCGGTGGATCGCACGTTGGGTGCCGTTTTTGGCGTGCTGCGCGCGGCAGTATTGATTGTGGTGTTGGCGGTGGTCGTAGTTTCCACACCCCTGCACACCCAGGCGTGGTGGACACAATCGCTGGCGGCACCTTGGCTCACCGATGTGGTGGCAAGTATCTTGCCGGCGCTGTCAGTGGAGTGGGGAAGGCTGGTGCCTTCGGCGTAAGAGAGTAGGGGCTGGGCCTAAAGGTGGGCGTGGCCTGCAAGCAAAGACCGCGAGAGCAATCTCGCAGATAGATGGAACGCAACTATGTGTGGAATCGTCGGTGTGGTGTCAGCCACCCCCGTGAATCAACTGATTTATGACGCCTTGCTGCTGCTGCAGCACCGTGGTCAGGATGCAGCCGGTATCGTGACCCAGCAAGAGCGCAAGTTCTTCATGCACAAAGCCAAGGGCATGGTCAAGGATGTGTTCCGCACCCGCAATATGCGCGCTTTGCCGGGCAACGTGGGTTTGGGCCAGGTGCGCTACCCCACGGCAGGCAATGCGGCCAGCGAAGAAGAGGCGCAGCCTTTCTATGTGAACGCACCTTTTGGTGTGGTCATGGTGCACAACGGCAATCTGACCAACGCCAAGCAATTGCGTGAAGAGTTGGCCAGCACCGACCACCGCCACACCAACACCGAAAGCGACTCGGAAGTGCTGCTCAACGTGCTGGCGCACGAAATTGGCCGCGCCACCAGCGGTGCGCCGCTGACGCCCGATGAAGTGTTCAAGGCGGTGCGCGCGGTGCACAAGCGTATCAAGGGCTCGTACGCTGTGATCGCGCTGATTGCAGGGTATGGTTTGCTGGCGTTCCGTGATCCCTTTGGTATTCGCCCGCTGTGCATGGGCAAGGGGGCAGACGGCACCTACATGCTGGCCAGTGAATCGGTGGCGCTGGAAGGCACACTGCACCAGTTTGAACGCGATATTGCGCCTGGCGAAGCGGTGTTCATTGCCAATGACGGCACCGTGCACACCGAGCAGTGCGCAGAAAACAGCCAGCTTTACCCCTGCGTGTTTGAGTACGTGTATTTGGCGCGCCCCGATTCGACCATCGATGGCATCTCGGTCTA
>JAFAGF010000106.1 GCA_023422975.1 Pseudomonadota bacterium | reverse complement strand
GCGGCTACCCAGCGCATGTTGAAGTTTTTGCCGCGTGGGCCATCTTCGCCAGCCAAGCACTCGTCGATATAGCGCTTCATGGGCTCATCCCAGTGGCGCATGTTCGACATGTTGATGGCGAATTCCTTGGTGTCTTCAGGAATCTTGACGTTTTCTTCGATCAAGATGAAAGAGCCTTGTTCGCGGTCCAGGGTGAACATGGAGACGCCGTCGCCCACGGTCAGCACCAGTGTGGTTTGCGGGCCATAGATGCAATAGCCAGCAGCCACTTGCTCGGTACCGGGCTGCATGAAGTCGCTGTCGTGCACGCCGGGGTGGTTATCGTGCTTTTTGAGCACGCTGAAGATGGTACCAATCGACATGTTGATGTCGATGTTGGAGGAGCCATCCAAGGGGTCAAACATCAGCAGGTATTCGCCCTGGGGGTAACGGTTGGGCACCACGTAGATGCCTTCCATTTCCTCGGAGGCCATGGCCGCCAGGTGGCCGCCCCATTCGTTGGCTTCAATCAGGGTTTCGTTGGCGATGATGTCCAGCTTCTTTTGCACTTCGCCTTGCACGTTTTCGCTGCCAGCGGTGCCCATGACTTCACCCAGCTCGCCCTTGTTGACGGCAAAGCTGATGCGCTTGCAGGCGCGTGCGACCACTTCCAGCAGCAAGCGCAGCTGGGGGGGGATGCGGCCATCCACACGTTGTTGTTCAACCAAATAGCGAGTCAGACTGACACGACGTGTCATAAGTTTTCTCCTCAAACAAGGCTGCGATCCAGCAACCTGTTTTTTAAAAAATATAGCTGCTAGCGCTTGATAGATAAGCGCTAGCAGTGGTTTTTATGCTTAATCGTTGCCCAGCGCTCGGGAGACGATTTCGCGCACATCATTGCTCAAATCGGGCTTGGCGGCGACGCGGGCAATCGCTTCACGGGCGGCAGTGCGGTAGGGCTCTGCCAGCTTGCTCCAGCGATCCATGCCGCGTGCCAAGCGCGATGCGACTTGCGGGTTGATGGCGTCCAGCTCCAGCACGCGATCACTCCAGAAGACATAGCCTGCTGCATCGGTGCGGTGGAAAGCCCCAGGATTGGCGCTGCAGTAGCTGAAGATCAGGCTGCGTGCGCGGTTGGGGTTCTTCAGGCTGAAGTCGGGGTGCTTCATCAATTGCTTGACGGCAGGCAGCACATTGCCGCCACGGTCACAGGTGCCTGCTTGCAACGCAAACCACTTATCGATGACCAGTGGCTCGTTCTTGAACAGGCTGTGAAAGCGTTCCAGCGCAGGCTTGGCCAGTTCTGCGCCGCTGTGCACCAAGGCAGACAGGGCGTTGAAACGGTCAGTCATATTGCCTGCATCTTTGAAGCGCTGGTAGGCTTTGCCGGGCCAGACGGTATCACCGCTGGTGCGTGCAGCTAGGCACAGCATGAGCAGCGCAGACCCGGTCAAGGCACGCTGGCCGGTGGAGACGGGGTCAGGGCGATAGGCGCCGGTGTCTCCATAGGTTTCAAAAGCCCAGGCCCAATCGGCTTGCAGGCTGTCGGCGAGCTGCTGGCGCATGGACTCGCGCACCGCATGGATGCGCTGAGGGTCTACCACGTCCAATTGCTCTGCCATATAGGCTTCAGAAGGCAGGGCCAGCACCAAGTCTTTGTAGGCCGCATCCAGTGTTGGGTGGCGCAGGACATCGCGCAAAGCGTGAACGAAGTCGGCGGGCAGCACGTTGCCTACAACGGAGTCCGCCGACTGGATCGCCTGCAGCGCATAGCGCAGCGCCAGGCGTTGACCGGCTTCCCAGCGGTTGAAAGCGTCCGTGTCGTGTGCCAGCTGGGTCAACAGCTCGGAGTCGCTGAATGCGTAGTTCAGCACCACGGGGGCGCTGAAGCCACGCAGCAGCGAGGGCACGGGCGATTGGGTGATGCCTGTGAAAACCCAGGTCTGCTCCGCTTCGGTCAGTACCAAGGTGGTGCTGATGCTGCCGTGGCTGCTGTCGGTGGTGCCTTGCAACCGCAAGGGCAGGGCGCTGCCATCTTGGCCCAGCAAGCCCATCTCGACAGGAATGACAAAAGGCTGCTTGTCGGCCTGGCCCACCGTGGGGGCGCAGCTTTGGGTGAGCGTCAGGGTGTAAGTCTGCGCTGCTGCGTCGTAGTGGCCGGTGGCTGTGACCGTGGGCGTGCCAGCCTGGCTGTACCAGCGGCGGAACTGCTGCAGGTGCTGGGCCAAGGGGGAGTCTGGGTTGGCGTCGGCCATCGCTTGCGAGAAGTCATCGCAGGTAACGGCCTGGCCATCATGGCGCTCAAAGTACAGCTTCATGCCCTTGGCAAAGCCTTTGCGGCCGACCAGGTTGTGCTGCATGCGCACCACTTCTGCACCCTTCTCGTAAATCGTGACGGTGTAGAAGTTGTTGATCTCGATGTAGCTGTCGGGGCGCACCGGGTGGGCCATCGGGCCCGCATCTTCCGGGAACTGCACGGTGCGCAGCACGCGCACATCTTCAATGCGCTTGACGGCACGGGCCGAAGGCGTGCCTGCCATGTCCATGCTGAACTCTTGGTCGCGGAAAACGGTCAGGCCTTCCTTCAAGCTCAGCTGGAACCAGTCACGGCAGGTGATGCGGTTGCCCGTCCAGTTGTGGAAGTATTCGTGGCCCACCACGCTTTCCACATTGGCAAAGTCCACATCGGTCGCCGTCGATTGGCTGGCCAACACGTACTTGGTGTTGAAAATGTTCAGGCCCTTGTTTTCCATGGCGCCCATGTTGAAGTCGCTGGTGGCGACAATCATGAAGCGATCCAGATCCAGGCTCAAACCAAAGCGTGCCTCGTCCCATGCTACAGAGTGCATGAGCGAGTTCATGGCGTGCTCGGTTTTTTCCAAGTCGCCTGGGCGTACAAACACCTGCAGCAAGTGGTCGCGTCCCGCGCGGCTCTTGATTTTTTGCTCACGCGCAACCAACTTGCCGGCTACCAGTGCGAACAGGTAGCTCGGCTTTTTGTGCGGGTCGACCCACTTGGCAAAGTGGCGGCCATCGTCCAAATCACCGGTTTCCACCAAGTTGCCGTTGGACAGCAGCACAGGGAAGGCATCCTTGTTGGCGCGCAAGGTCACGGTGTACATGGCCATGACGTCGGGGCGATCCAGGAAGTAGGTAATGCGGCGGAAGCCTTCGGCCTCACACTGGGTGAAGAACGTACCCTCGCTCACGTACAAGCCCATGAGCTTGGTGTTCTTTTCAGGCGCGCAGGTGGTGAAGATTTCCAGCTCGACCGGCGCATTGCCTTCGGGCAGGTTTTCCAGCACTAACTGGTTGCCATCCATTTTGAACGAGGTGCCCGCACCGTTGACCATGACGCGGGCCAGGTTCAGCTCATCACCATCCAGACGCAGCGCTTGCGCGGGCACGTCCGGGTTGCGGCGAATTTGCATCTTGTTGAGCACGCGGGTTTTGGCGGGGTCCAGATCGAACGTCAGATCGACGGTCTCGATCCACCAAGCCGGAGCCTGGTAGTCAGCCCGTTGAATGGCTGTGGCTTGTCCTTCACGCAGCATGTGATCTTCCTTTAAACGCCTTGCTTGAGCGAGGCTTCGATGAACACGTCCAAGTCGCCGTCCAGCACTTTTTGGGTGGCCGAGACTTCGACGTTGGTGCGCAGGTCCTTGATGCGGCTGTTATCCAGCACATAGGAGCGAATTTGGTGACCCCAGCCCACATCGGTCTTGGTGTCTTCCAGCTTTTGCTGCTCTTCCATGCGCTTGCGCATTTCGTAGTCGTACAGGCGCGAGCGCAGGCGTTGCCAAGCTACATCGCGGTTGCTGTGCTGTGAGCGGCCATCCTGACACTGCACCACGATGCCGGTGGGCATGTGGGTTAGGCGCACGGCCGAGTCGGTTTTGTTAATGTGCTGACCACCCGCACCCGAGGCGCGGTAGGTGTCGGTACGCACATCGGCTGGATTGATGTTGATCTCAATCGAGTCATCAATTTCAGGGTACACAAACAGCGAAGAGAAGCTGGTGTGGCGGCCACCCGAAGAGTCGAAAGGCGATTTGCGCACCAGACGGTGCACGCCAGTTTCTGTGCGCAGCAAGCCGTAGGCATATTCACCCTCGATCTTGATGGTGGCACTCTTGATGCCTGCCACGTCACCTGGGGTTTCTTCTTCGACGGTGGCCTTGAAGCCCTTGCGCTCTGCGTACTTCAGGTACTGGCGCAGCAGCATACTGGCCCAGTCACAAGCTTCGGTGCCGCCTGCGCCTGCTTGAATGTCAATAAAACAGTTCAGCGGGTCTGCTTCTTGATTGAACATGCGCCGGAATTCCAGCTCTTCAATCAAAGGCTGCAGCTTGGCCGCTTCACCTTCGATGGTTTCCAGCCCGGCTTCGTCGCCTTCTTCCTTGCTCATCTCAAACAGCTCGGCGTTGTCTGCCAGCTCGGTGGTGAGCTTTTCCAGTGTCAAAACGACGGAGTCGAGGGATTTTTTTTCTTTGCCCAATTCTTGGGCTTTCTTGGGGTCGTTCCAGACCGCTGGGTCTTCTAACGAGGCGTTGACAGTGCGCAGTCGTTCAAACTTTGCATCGTAGTCAAAGATACCTCCGGAGCTCTTGGGTCCGAGTGGACAGGTCGGCGAGGGTGGCTTCGATTTGGTTGATGCGTTCGGCTTCCATGGCTGATTCCTAATTTGTTGTTCGTGTGAGCAGCTGGGACATCCATGCCGGTCAAGACACGCCAAAGCTGCGAAAACCGTGATTTTCGCATGTACACAGAGGTAGTGCCCTTAATAAGGCAGATGAGTTGGGGGTGAAACCTAGCGCTGTGAGTAAAAAGTCGGGTGGCGGAAGGCTTTTTGATGCGCGGAGGCATTCAAAAGAAAAGCCACACACCGTGAAGATGTGTGGCTGCGCTGAAAGGCAGCGACCGCTTATGGCACTTTGGGAGGGGTGGGTAAATCGCGCTCGTCCATGATGAATGCACTCAACTCTTCTTCCAAACTTTGAGCGCTACGACCTAAAGCAGCCTGCGCTGTCTCGGAGGGAGTGGTCGGGGCCGGTGTGCTGGCTTCCCAGTCCAAGGCCAAACCATCTACCAGCATTTCATCCGGGGCAAAGTGCGAAGTGCTCTGGAAGGGGGAGTCATTGAGGGAGGTGGGTGGTGCAAGCGGTGATTGGGCGGGTGCAGCACTGAGCATATCCAGATGGGCAGCATGCAGTGGTAGCGGTGTATTCCCCGGCGCTGCTGTGGGTGCTGAATAGCTGGTTGGCGCAGGTGCGTTGTCAAAGACGATCTCTGGCAGTGGCACTTCAGTGGGGGCTGTGCGCACACGTCCTGGCAATTGGCCGCGGCTGGACGCAGGCGTTGTTTGTGCCACGTTGTAGAGCATCAACAAATCATCAAATGCCGACAAGTCAAAGCGTACGTCACTTTCTCCGTATTCGGCAGAAGGCTTGCGCACAATCAGATTGCGCAGCAGGTTTTGCACTTCATCAGTCGGCCAGAGCGCTTCAATTTTGCTGAGCACTTCGGGGTGGCCACTCCACAGGTCGTGGCCTTTGCGGGAGAAACCGAGGAATTCGGGTACCTTGACGTTGAAGTGTGTCTGGAATTGCTCGCGCACTTGCTCAAAGGCTTCGGTACGGCTGAGCCTGTACAGCAACTGCAGCAGCTCCATGTAAGCCAGCGGCGAAGAGCTTTGATGCTGTGCAATATGGCTTTGCAGGATTTCGATGGCCTGGTCGTTTTCGCCAATTGAGGCATAAAACTCCGCCTGCTCCTGAACGTCGAACAGCGCTTGGGCAGTCAACACTTCGCCAATCGAGGGTTGAGCCTCAGAGGCGGGTTGGTGCGGCTGGTGTCCGGCGAGTTGCTCGAATTCGGCGTACAACTCTTCCGGCATCACGGTGGGTGACGCTGCTTCCGCAGTGCTCCAGTTGGGGGCAGCCGCCGCCTGTGTGGGTGCTGGCGGCGCTGTTTCTTCCGCAGCAGACAGCGCTACAGCAACTGGTGTAGCGGTTTTCGAGGCCTTGGCTGCAACCGCCGCGTTGCTGCGTGTGTCAATGCTTGTGGCTTGTTCAGAGTTGTCTACAGCCAGTACCGTATCTGCCCAGGAACGCTGGGCATTCATGCGCTCTTGTTTGATGCGTTGCAGCAGCCAGGCAATGGTTGCGAGAGCTAAAGCCAACAGCCCCAGCATGATGTGCACCCATACCGGCAGATCTTGGTTTTGAGCCTGTACCAGCTGTGTTTGCAAGCTGGTGATTTCGGTGCGATTGTTGGTGAGCTGGGTTTGCAGTGCCTGCAGCTGCTTTTCCATGGCTTCCAACCGCGCAGCGTTGGCATCAAGCACTAACTGAGTCTGGGCATCGATGGCGCTGCTCGGCAGCGGCTCCATCGTTTCGGAGCTGGTTGGCGCAGCCGCAGCGGGAGCATCAAGGCCCTCAATCGGCTCTACCCGCAAGCGTGGCTTGTCTTCACCGGAGGCCGTAGAGGCGGGTGAGGGCTGCGATGCCGTCGAAGGCGCATCGGCCGCTAAGGCAGCGCTGGCTGCTGTGGCTATCGCTGGAGCAGTCGGCGCTGCCACTGCTTTGGTTTTGCTGGCGGGTGGTGTGATGGCACGCTTGGGCGCGCGAGGCTTTTTCTCAGTTGCAGCACGGGCAACGGCTGCTGTGGATGCGGCTGGCAAGGCGCTGACCTGAATCTTGCTCAGGTCAATGGGTGCGGTAGATGCTGCCAGCGCA
>JAFAGF010000291.1 GCA_023422975.1 Pseudomonadota bacterium | reverse complement strand
TTTTTCATTGCGGCTGCTGGACAAGTCCTCGCCATAGGCCAGCACGCGCGTGAGCACGCGCTTGACGTTGGCATCCAAAATCGCGGCGCGCTCCCCAAAGCAAAACGATGCAATCGCTGCCGCCGTAGAGCGGCCAATGCCCGGCAACGTTGCCAGCACCGCTGCAGTTTGCGGGAAAGCCCCCCCATGCTCAGCCACCACAGCCTTGGCACATTTGTGCAAATTGCGGGCGCGGCTGTAATAGCCCAGACCACTCCACAGCCCCATCACATCATCTTCGGGTGCCTCAGCCAAACTGGCCACATCCGGAAACTGCTGCAAAAACCGGTCGTAATAGCCCAAGACGGTGGCGACCTGGGTTTGCTGCAGCATGATTTCAGACAACCACACACGATAAGGGTCACGGGTTTGCTGCCAAGGCAGGTGATTGCGGCCATGACTGGCCTGCCACTGGACCACATCCGTGGCGATCAAAGGAAAGGAATGGCTCAAAGGAGAAAAAGAAGGCTAGAGCAAAAAAATCAACGTAGCTTTCACACCGCCTGCTCGGCAGCCTCTGGCAGCGCCAGCGCGGGTTCTGCAGGCTGAAGCAATTGCTGCATCCATTGCGCCAGACGTTGCTCCAGCGTGTGGAGTTGCTGCTCTGCCGACTCAATTTCAGCAATGCGCTCCATCAAACCACTGGCTGCTTCATTGATGCGATCAACCGCCTCAATGCGCCGTGCAAAGCTGCGCTTGCGTTCTTTCAATTGTGCGTCAAGCTGTGCCGTCGCGCTTTTGCTCCACAAATCCAGGTCATTGGCTGCGGATTCAAACACTGCGCGCAGCCGCATGCCCAAAGCCTTCACCATGCGCTGCCCAAACAGCGGGTTGGCCAGTTTGAACGCATGGCCAAAACCCAGGTATTGCAAATAGCTTTCTTCGATGTTGGCCAACTCGCGGTCAAAGTCATGCAGTTGCAAGTCTGTCGGCAGTTGCAGTGAAAAACCAAACTCCGCATTCAAATCTTTGAAGGTACCGCCAAGCATGGCCTGTATCTCCGCCGCAGCCACCTTGGCTTGGTCGCCCAAGCCTCGCAGCCGCTCAAAAGTGGAGGCATAGACTTTGCGCACCCCCATCTTCAAACCGGAATGCTCTAAGGCACCGCTGAGTTGTTCCAGCTCTTTACGCAGCGAGGTCGCCCCCAGCAGCTGAAATGCCTGGTTCATGAGCTTTAAATGCACCGAGCGCACGGCCAAAATTTTCACCGTGCTGGCCTCAAACGTGCGCTGCTCTTGCTGAATACGCTGGCGCATGTTCTCTATCACCGTGGCATTTTTACCGCGCAGGCTGCGCAGCTCCAGCATTTGCTCATCCAAATCACGGCGGCGAATGTGGATGGAGCGCAGCACCTGCGTCTGCAACTGCACCACCCCTTCACCCACCACGTTGCGCAAAATAGTTTGGCGGTGCGCCAAGATGCCTTGCGCCAGCAAATCCTCAAACAGCGGCAATCCACTGTTTTTAAGGAGTGCTGCATTGCTTTCAATTTTGGCCATCAACCCCTTTTGTGCCGACAGAGGCACAATCCGCGCAGGATCAATCTCCAAAATCTGCGCACTTTGCGCACGCTGGCGATTGAGCTGAACCTGCACCTCGGTGCCGGAATCCAGACTGCTCCACAAGGTGTCAATTTTGTTGAGCACCACCAAATGCGCATCGCCTTCCCGGTGACAAGGCAGCAAGTGCTCTTTCCAGATGGCCAGGTCTGACTTCGTCACCCCGGTGTCTGCCGCCAGCAAAAACACCACCGCATGGGCTTGGGCAATTAGGTTGACGGTCAGCTCAGGCTCCGTGCCCACCGCATTCAAGCCCGGGGTATCCACAATCACCAGCCCCTGCTTGAGCAAAGGGTGCGCCATATTGATCAGTGCATGGCGCCATTTGGGAATTTCCACCATCCCTTGGGCATCACACACGGGGTTTTCAGCGCCCGGCTCGTCACTCCAAAAGCCCAGAGTTTGCGCTTCCTGCACTGGCACCCTGCGCACCTGCGCCACATGCGCCATGGCATAGGCCAGCTGGTCGGGATCGTTCACATCCAAAGGCAGCTGCACCCATGTGGAAGGACGGCTACGCCACTCCGCCAAGCTATAGGGCTGGGCACGCGTTTCTACGGGCAGCAAGCGTAAACACGCGGGCAGCGCTGCGTCATAGCCCAACTCGGTGGGGCACATGGTGGTTCGCCCGGGCGATGCCGGCATGATGCGCCGCCCGTAGTGCGCAAAAAACACCGCATTGATGAGCTCCGACTTTCCCCGGGAAAACTCCGCCACAAAAGCAACGCAGACCTTGTCGCCGCGCAACAAGGCCTCCAAACGCAGCAAATGATCCTGGACGGCAGCATCCAGCAAGTCTTGTGCTGCCAGCCAGTCACTGAAAGCTGCCATCTGGCCTGCAAAACGTTTGCGCCAATGGCCAAACCGGTCAAATTGCTCACTGAATGAAGGGCCCACAATCTCTCCCTCGTTGCTGTGTTATTCGCAGTAATCCCTCCAATATACCGCCAGGGTTTTCTGCTGACCGTGGCGCAATTGCCGATTCCTCAGGCTTTTTGACAATGCGCACAGTAGTAAGTACTGCGCTGACCTTGCCGCAACAGCCTGATGGGCCTGTCACACTGGAGGCAAGGCAGGCTATTGCGGCCATACACCTTTGCCTGTAACTGAAAGTGTCCAGGCATGCCATCAGTGCTGGAGAAGTCACGCAATGTAGTTCCGCCCCGCTCCACAGCCATGGCCAATATCTCTCGGATGGCCTGAAACAAGCGCTTGGCTTTCATCGTGCTGATGGTGTTGGCGGCCGCCGTAGGCGCAATCCGGCTAGCAAATAACACCTCAGATGCGTAAATATTGCCGACTCCCACGACCAGCTTGCCACTCAAGAGCAAAGGCTTGATGGGTGAACGGCTAGATTGCAAACCCGCATAAAAGCGTGGCCAGCTGAAATGCGCTTCATCTAACGGCTCCATCCCCAAACCTTCAAGCAGCTTGCGCGCGACTGGATCACTCTCACCTTGCGTAGCAATCACAGCGCCAAAACGCCGAGGATCGTGCAAGCGCAAGGTGCCTTGGCTGGTTTGCATATCAAAGTGGTCATGCTTGCCCAGCGCAGGCAAATCACTCGCAAAACGCAAACTGCCAGACATGCCAAGGTGAATCATCAGCATGCCGCGATCCAGATCCAGCAGCAAATATTTACCTCTGCGGCGCACTTGCTGGATCGTCGCACCCACCAAATCTGCAGGCGCACAACCCAGCGCCCAGCGCAAAGGCTTGCCTAACGTGACCGCAACGACTTGTGCCCCTTGAATGTGCTGGGCAAAGCTTCGGCGGGTAACTTCAACCTCTGGAAGTTCTGGCATCTGATCATTTCGCTCACAACAATGAAATGCTTGGATTATTATGAGTCGATGGTCTCCACACTCCGCAATTGGCGCTTGGCCCTGATTTCCGTATTTGTTTTCGGAACATTGCCCGCTTGGGCACAAGAAGCCCCTCCCCCTCTGGGTAAAAATGCCGAGGCTTTAGAGCCTTCGCCTGCCGATGAGGCCGCAGCCCTGAATGCGGAGTTGTTCTACGACCTCTTGGTGGGCGAGATGGCAGCCTCCCAAGGCGATGCAACCAATGCCATCGCCTTGTTGATGGAAGCGGCACGCCAAAGCCAGTCCCCACAGCTTTACCAGCGTGCAGCCGAAATTGCACTGCAATCGCGCTCAGGCCAGCAAGCGTTCATTGTGGCCAACGAATGGCAAACCAACTTCCCACAATCACGGGATGCCAACCGCTATTTGCTGCAGATTTTGCTGCGCCTCAATCGCATTTCCGAGTCGCAAGAGCCTTTGGCTCGTGAAGTCGCATGGACCAACAGCGCCGCCAAACCCGCCACCTATTTGGCCATTGCCCAGCTTTATAGCCGCGCAACGGACAAAGCTTTGGCTGCCGCCGTCGTAGAGCAAGCGCTTCAACCCGATCTGCAAAACCCAGACCTTGCTGCGGCAGCGTGGGCCACCATCGGCCACATGCGCATCAATGCCAATCAAAAAGACCTGGCACTGCAGGCACTGACCCACGCGCACGCAAAAAGCCCGCGCAGTGGGGCTACTGCCTTACTGGCTTTGGAACTAATGGAAACCGGCACGCCTGCAGCAGAGGCCATGGCACAAGACTACATGCGGGACAAACCTGCGCCCACCATTCAAATGGCTTATGCACGGGTGTTGATGGGACAAAACCGCTGGGATGATGCGCAAAACCAGCTCACCCCCCTACTCAAAGCCAATCCGGACATGGCTGACGCATGGATGGCACAAGCCAGCGTTCATGCCCAGAACGAGAAATGGCGCAAAGCCCAACAGGCCATCCAACGGGTAGAGGGCATCGTTCAGGACATACCCAACGAAGCACAACGCAGCTATGCCTTGTCTCAAGCCTATTTATTGGGCGGACGGATTGCGCTTCAGGCCAAAGACTATGCACAGGCAATCCAGTGGCTTGACAAAATCCCTGACAGTGAAACCTTGCTGAACGTTCAAAGCCTCAAAGCACAGGCTTTGGCCAAACAAGGCAAACTGGCACAAGGGCGCGCTTTAATCCGCGCAACACCTGCCAGAAATGATGCCGAAGCCATGCAAAAACGCCAGGCAGAGGTCGCATTGCTGCGCGAGAACCACGCCCCTCAAGAAGCCTATTTGCTGCAGCTCACGCTGCATGAGCAGTTGCCTGACGATGCCAATATTGCCTATGAAACAGCCATCTTGGCGGAGCGTGCCGGCAAAGTCGAGGCCATGGAAAATATCCTGCGCGACTTGATTGCCAAGCACCCAACCCATCACCATGGTCTGAATGCTTTGGGCTACTCCTATGCCGATCGTGGCATTCGCCTGCCCGAAGCGAAGACCTTGATTGAGACTGCCCTGCAACTGGCGCCAGATGATCCATTCATTACCGACAGCCTGGCCTGGGTTGAATTTCGCCTAGGCAACAAAAACAAGGCGTTGGATCTACTGGAAAAGGCCTATACCCAGCGTGAAGATGTAGAAATTGCTGCTCACTTGGGTGAAGTTCTATGGAGCATGGGCAACAAAGATCGCGCCCGTAAGATCTGGCGCCAAGCACTGGATCGCGATGCAGACAATGAAACATTGCGCGCCACGCTGAACCGCTTGCAAGTCAAACCCTGAGCCATGGTGAAATCCCGCAATAATGCGCCCTTGGTAGGGCTAATGACTTTGGTACTAGCAAGTGTTATCGGGCTTTCCGGCTGCAGCGCGCCTCCTACCCTGAAAACCGTACCCGCATCATCCACCCACAGCTGGATTGGTCGCATGGGACTGCAAATCCATGACCCTCTGGCACAAGAGCAATCATTTAGCGCATCCTTTCACCTGCAAGGCACGCCAGAGCAAGGTCGGCTGGACATCTTCAACCCGTTAGGCTCTCAAATTGTACAGCTGCAGTGGCAACCCGGAATGGCAACACTGCAGCAAGGTGATCGCATCACGCCATCGGAATCGCTGCATGCGCTGCTGCAGCAAAGTTTGGGCACTGCCTTGCCATTAGAGGCACTCTTTGGCTGGTTGCAGGGACAAACGGTGTCTGCCGATGGTTGGCAGGTCGATCTCAGCCGCCACGCGCAAGGGCGCATTACCGCCCAACGCATCACACCACATCCCCAAGCTACTTTGCGCGTGGTTTTGCAACGCCCCGAATAACTCACCAGCACGCCACGTGCAGACGTTTTAGCTCCTCCCATGCGTAGCCTTTACGACATTCCGGCCCCCGCCAAACTCAATCTTTTTTTACACATTACAGGACAGCGCACTGATGGCTACCATTTGCTGCAGTCTGTTTTCATGCTGATCGACTGGCAAGACCTGCTGCACTTTGAAGCCCTTCAAAGCGCAGAAATCTCTCGACAAGACCTAAACCCGCAAGCCCCGGCGCTGCCTGCTGACGATTTATGCACCCTCGCAGCCAAAGCCTTGCAAGACGCGACAGGCTGCACACAGGGCGTTCGCATTTCTATTGAAAAAAGCATCCCATCCCAAGCCGGCATGGGTGGTGGCTCATCAGATGCAGCATCCACACTCATTGCGCTAAACCGCTTGTGGAACCTCAACCTCAGCCGTACAGCGCTAGAACACATTGGCGTACAACTCGGCGCCGATGTACCTTTTTTCATCCGTGGTCACAACGCATGGGTGGAAGGCATTGGCGAGGAAATTACTCCCTTATCTGGGCCAGCCACCTTGCCTCCTAGCAGTTTCTGGGTCATAAAACCCGAGGTAGGCCTCAACACCCAAAGCATTTTCAGAGCACCAAACCTGCAACGCGATACAAAGCATGCTAGAATCGTAGAATTTGCTGCAGATCACTATGGCTTTGGCCACAACGACTTGCAGCCAGTTGCCGAAGCCCTGTGCTCCGATGTGATGAATGCCAAAAACTGGCTCAACGCGCAAGGAATGCATGCTAGAATGACTGGCTCAGGAAGTGCAGTGTTTGCACAAAAATGCAATGTCGTTGATTTAAAAACTGCGCCTAGCAGTTGGCAAATCAAACTTTGCAAGAATCTGGAAAAACACCCTTTGCTGCATTGGGTACCAGAGTAAAAAAGCTACCGGTTAGTTGTTATCGATGACAATTGACCAGTGTAGGGGAGTCGCCAAGTTGGTTAAGGCACCGGATTTTGATTCCGGCATGCGAGGGTTCGAGTCCTTCCTCCCCTGCCAAATATCTTTTGCGTTTAAGCAAACCCAATACTGGGAAGCTCATGCACTCCAATTATTCTGAATTCGTAGTTTTTTCTGGCAACGCCAACCGTGGCATGGCCGAAGAAATTGCCAAGCACCTCGGCGCCTCTTTGGGCGCTGCCGACGTTGGCCGTTTCTCTGACGGTGAAGTTACCGTAGAAATCAAGCAAAACGTTCGCACACGCGATGTTTTCGTGGTGCAGCCTACTTGTGCTCCTACCAATGACAACCTGATGGAGTTGTTGGTCATGGTGGATGCCTTGAAGCGCGCATCCGCACAAAGCATCTGCGCGGTCATTCCCTACTTTGGCTATGCCCGCCAAGACCGCCGTGTGCGTTCGACCCGCGTGGCAATTACCGCCAAGGTGGTGGCCAACATGCTTCAGGCCGCAGGTGTGAACCGTGTGCTGACCATGGACTTGCATGCTGACCAAATTCAGGGTTTCTTCGACATTCCCGTCGACAATATCTACGCCTCGCCCGTGCTGCTTGGCGACCTGAATCAGAAGAAGTACGAAGACCTGATCGTCGTCTCTCCTGATGTAGGTGGTGTGGTGCGTGCACGTGCACTGGCCAAGCAACTCGGTTGCGATCTGGCCATTATTGACAAGCGCCGCCCCAAAGCCAATGTATCCGAAGTGATGCACGTGATTGGCGACATCGACGGCCGCAACTGCGTGATCATGGATGACATGATCGACACAGCCGGCACACTGGTGAAGGCTGCTGAAGTGCTGAAGCAACGCGGCGCCAAGAACGTGTATGCGTATTGCACACACCCCATTTTCTCGGGCCCTGCTATTCAGCGTATTTCTGAAGGCAGCGCTTTGGACGAGGTTGTGGTAACCAATACCATTCCTTTGACTGCCGCAGCGCAAGCTTGCAGCAAGATCCGCCAGCTGTCTGTAGCCCCCCTGTTTGCTGAAACCATGAGCCGTATTCAAAACGGCGAATCCGTCAGCAGCTTGTTCCAAGACTAAAGTTTTTCCTTCGGGAAACTGCTCAGCCTCCTTCGGGAGGCTTGCGTTTGCCGGAGCTTCACCCAAGGCATCTGCCTTGGATATCAACCGAGTGGGACTGGTCGCGGTCCACTCATTCTGGAGTTAGTTATGCAATTCGTCGCAACATCGCGCAATCTGCAAGGTACGGGTGCGAGCCGCCGCCTGCGTATTACTGGTAAGACCCCCGGCATCGTGTTTGGCGCTGGCCAAGACGCTGTCAAGATCGAAATCGATCACAACAACCTGTTCCACGCTCTGAAGAAGGAAGCATTTCACACTTCCATCCTGGACATGGAGCTGGACGGCAAGGCCGCTAAGGTTGTTCTGCGCGATGTGCAGTTCCACCCCTACAAGCCTCTGGTGCTGCACGTTGACTTCCAACGCGTGGACGAGAACACCAAGGTGGAATCCAAGGTTGCTCTGCGTTACGAAAACACCGAGCAGTCGCCTGCTGTGGTTGCCGAAGAAGGCACCGTGACTCCTTTGATCACTGAAGTTTCCGTACTGGCTACTCCTGCGAAGACTCCTGAGTTCATCGCTGTGGATCTGTCCAAGCTGACTTCCAAGATCATCCCCGGCCTGCAGACTGTGAAGGCTCCTAACGGCGTGAAGATCATTGCTCGTGGTGCCAACAAGAACCCCGCTCTGGTTGCTGTGAAGCTGCCTGAAGCTGCTGTTGCCGCTCCTGTGGCTGCTGC
>JAFAGF010000295.1 GCA_023422975.1 Pseudomonadota bacterium | reverse complement strand
TCCTGGATGCTCCAGCCCATTTGATCTGCAATCATTTGCTGGCGCTTCTCAATCTCAGGGTCATAAAACTCTTCGACCTTGCCGCACGAGGTGCAAACAAAGTGGTCGTGGTGCTGCCCTTCGTTGAGCTCGTACACCGCCTTGCCACTCTCGAAATTGCTGCGCAGCAAAATACCCGCCTGCTCAAACTGCGTCAGCACACGGTACACCGTCGCCAAGCCGATGTCCGAGCGCTCGTCCAGCAGCACGCGAAACACGTCTTCCGCCGTCATATGGCGTTGTTTGCCAGTTTGGAAAATCTCCAAAATTTTCAAACGTGGCAATGTCGCTTTCAGGCCTGTGCTTTTAAGGTCGTCAATGTTCTTCATGGCGTAAGTAGAGAGTGGGTGTCTGGCGCAGAGCTTACGACACTCGCGCCAGACATCAAAACAGACCGCATACCGACTGATGCATCATGCATCAGTCCAAGCAAAACCTGCCGCTACAATGGGGCAGATCATATCCTTGGCTTATTACCCATGCATGTACAAGCTCGTTGTCGCCTTCGGGTGGCGCTGACTCTGTCTCTCGCCTCACTCTTGGCTGCATGCAGCAGCATTGGCGAAACCACACGCAACGCCATGAGCGCCATCACCCCTTACAAGGTGGAAGTGGTGCAAGGCAATTTTGTTTCCCGCGAACAGGTGCAAGCCCTGCAACCCGGCATGAGCCGCCAGCATGTACGCGAAATTTTGGGTACCCCACTGGTCACCAGTGTGTTTCATGCAGACCGTTGGGAATATGTGTTCACCATCAAGCGCCAAGGCGTGCAAGCGCAAAGCCGCAAGCTGACGGTGTTCTTTGACGGTGAGCGTTTCGTGCGTGCCGAAGGCGATGAAATGCCTTCAGAAGATGAATTTGTCGCAACGCTGGGCAAGCCCACAGGCAAGATCAAGGTGCCTGAGCTGCAAGCGACGGAAGCGCAACTGGCCAAATTCCCTGCCGCTAAGAAAGCAGCCGATGAGACCGCCACGGAGGCACCCCAGCCCCAGCGCAGCTACCCTCCTCTTGAAAGCCGCTGAGCTTTCGTATACGCCATGTGCTGTCTACAGGCCGCTCCACCCTTGGGTGCCAGAGCGGCTTTGTACGTTTGATACCTTGACTGGATTGCTATGACCTCGACCTCTTCCTCCCCCTTGCGCATCGCTGTTGCGGGTGCCTCTGGCCGTATGGGCCGCATGCTGGTGGAAGCTATTCAAAACAGCAGCGACTGTGAGCTGACCGCGGCCTTGGATCTGCCGGGCAGCCCTGCGCTGGGCACCGATGCTGCAGCTTTTCTGGGGCAGACCAGTGGAGCCATCATCGAAAGCGATCTCCAAAGCGCACTGACCAAGGCGGACTTTTTGATTGACTTCACGCGCCCCGAAGGCACGCTGGCCCATCTGGCGGTGTGCGCGGAGCTGGGTGTCAAAGTGGTGATCGGCACCACCGGCTTCAGCGATGTACAAAAGGCAGCGATTGCTACTTTCGCCCAAAAAACCGCCATCATGCTGGCTCCCAATATGAGTGTGGGCGTGAACGTCACGCTCAAGCTGCTGGAAATGGCGGCCAAGGCCTTGAATACCGGCTATGACATTGAAATTGTCGAAGCCCACCACAAACACAAGGTGGATGCCCCCTCGGGCACGGCCATCAAGATGGGGGAAGTGATTGCCGAGGCCCAGGGCACCAAGCTGGAAGATCGCGCCGTGTACGAACGCTTTGGACACACTGGCGAGCGCAAAGAAAACACCATTGGCTTTGCCACTGTGCGCGGTGGCGATATCGTCGGTGACCATACGGTGCTGTTCGCTGGCACGGGCGAACGCGTGGAGATCTCCCACAAGTCCAGCAGCCGTGCAGGCTATGCAGACGGCAGCCTGCGCGCTGTCCGCTTTTTGGCAGGCCAGCGCACCGGGCAGTTCGATATGTTCGATGTGCTGAATCTGCGCTAAGCACTCTGACTCCTCACACCTGACAAAAAAGCCTGCAGCATGCTGCAGGCTTTTTTGTCAGGCGATCACCACGCGGTTTCGGCCTTCCGTCTTGGCGCGGTACAGCGCCTCATCGCTTTGGCGCAGAATCCGTTGATAGTCGGGGTGACCGTCAAACGTGGCGATGCCTGCGCTGATGGTGATCTTGCAGTGCTGGTTCTGCGGCAAATGAAAGACTTCTCGCTCAATCTGCACGCGCAGCTTTTCAGCTACGCTGGCCGCACCGTGCGACGACGTATCCACCAGCACCAGCAAGAACTCTTCGCCCCCCAGGCGGAAAAGATAGTCTCCGCCTCGAATGTTATTGCCCAGTACCGTGGCCGCTTGCTGCAGCACCATATCGCCACCTTCATGGCCATATTGGTCATTGATTTTCTTAAAGTAATCAATGTCCACGCTCACGATGCTAAAGACAGAGGCGCTCTGGCGTGCGTACTGCACTTCCTTGGTCAGAACCACAGGCAGGAATTTGCGGTTGAGCAATTGCGTGAGCACATCACGCCCGGCATCGAGCTCTGTGTTCTGTGCGAACAAGGCTTCCAGACTCATGGCGATATGCCGAGCCTGCTCTCGAAGTTGCAGCAAAGGCGCCGCCACTTCTGGGCCTTTGGCTTTCATCAACGCGGGTAAAAGCTCGTTATCGATGCGTTCCATCGCATCCAGAATGTTCTGGCAAGCAGGCGCACCATGAAAAATATCCACCCCTTTATGCCGAAACCACAGCCCGAAGTCGGAAGTGGTCAGGTTGCTCAAGGGCTGGCTTTCAGCACCCATGGCGTGCAAATACAGGCACTGGTTTTCCCAGTCCAGCAGCTCGGCACGGCGCTGCTCGCGCACCGTGGCCAAGTTTTGCGTCATGGTGAACAACCGGTATGCCTCTTGGGTGCGTGAGTTGCTGTCGCGTGACACGGCATAGCCTTGCGACATCAGCTCCATGGCATGGTCAATCACCGTGCTGGCCAAGCGCATGGCCTGGCATTGCTGCGCCGCGGCTTCTTGCTGCAATGCGGTGCGCAGGCCTTCTTTCAGGCTTCTGGCGCCGCGCAGCACCACATGCACCGGTACATCAATGCGTGCATGCACCTCGCCGATTTTGATTTGGTGCGCCACCAAGGCTTCCAAATCGTCCTCAGGCTGCGCCCCCAAGACTTGAATGATCCATTGGCGCATGGAGGCCATCAACCGCGTGTGCACTTGCTCGTGAGAGAGCAAGCCCGCAGCCGCCTCATCCTCCAGCATCACACGGTAGAAGTGTTGGGCCAAAATTTCGTTGTGCGACTGGGCAATGCGCACCAGCGCAGCACGGGGCTCGGCATCAAAGCCTTGTAACAAGCGGCGCCACTCACTGGCGTAGAAAGAAAACATCGGCAGAGATACGCTGGCAATAAAACG
>JAFAGF010000287.1 GCA_023422975.1 Pseudomonadota bacterium | reverse complement strand
TCGTGCTGCTTGCATTCGCGAGTGGCTGGCCAAGCAGCCTTCTGATGAGCAGTTGCAAGAAGTGTTCAAGGAACTGAGTGTGCGTGACAAGAGTGTGGCGCGCTTGGTGCGTGAGCGCATGGATGACCTGCGCCGCGCTAAAGACCAAGAGGTGATTGCCGTGGAGTGGGCACAAAAGGCCAGCGAGTTGCTGTCGGCTTCGACGCTGAATGTGGCAGAAGCTGTGGCATGGCAGCGTGACGCTGCGAAAGCGGGAGCCCCTTTGTCGCGCGAGCCTTTGGCAGCGCTGAAGCAGCAATTGGTTGAGCGTGTCAAAACCATTGAGGATTTGCAGCACCGCGTGCAAGTGCAACGCGAAGCGGCGGTGTTGCTGGCCCAGCGTATTGAAGTGCTGTCGACCAAGCCTTGGCGGGATGCGGAAGCCGCCCAAGAAGGTTTGCGCAGCGACGTGGCCCACTGGCAAGAGCAGGCGGTTGCGCTGACCAATGATGCCAGCTGGAGCAGTGTGGACGGGCGTTTTCCTCCCCAGCTCGACGCTTCGCGCGCGCAGTTGTTGGTGGTGTGGGAAGCCTACCAGTCTGCTTTGGCCTTGACGCAGGCTGCGGCTGCGGATGAGCAAGCTGCCTTGCCACCTGTGCCCGTGTGGGCAGATGAAATTCGCGTGGCGCGTGGCTTGCCTTCGGAGCTGGCAGCAGTTGCGCAAGTGAAGGCCCCTGTCAAAACGGATGGTGCCCAAAAGCAGCAAGCCGCCACGCAAGCGCTGACTCCTGCGCTGAAGGTGCTGGCAGCGGCGCCAGAGGGTAAAAAAGGTCAAGCCATTCAAGCCCTGCGTGCCGTGCTCAAGCAGCATGGTCGCTGGCTGGATGATGCCACTGCCCAGCAAGTGCATGAGCAGTTGCTGGCTGCAGGTGATGCGCAGGGCTGGCAGCCCAAGAATGTGGATCGTCTGCGTGAAGAGCTGCTTGCCAAGGCGGAGGCTTTGGTCAACCGCCCTGAAGGGCAGGCGCTGGGTGGTCGCAAGCTGCAAGATGCGCTGCGCCAGTTGCGCGAGCAATGGAAGTTGGCGGACCAAGGTGCTGCACCCAATCATGCGCTATGGAAAAAGTTTGATGAAGCCTGCAATACAGCCTACAAGCAGGTGGAGGCGTGGCTGGAGCGTGTACGTGCGGAGTCTTCGCAGCACAAGGCTTCTCGCTTGGCTTTGATTGAGGAAGTCAAGGTCTGGGCTACAGCGCAGGCCAACACCCAGGACTTGAAGGGTGTTTTGCGTGCATTGCGTCAGTTCTCCGAGCGTTGGCGCGATAGCGGTCACGTGGGTGAAAAGGTGTTTGCGGAGCTGCAAACAGCATGGAAGCAAGCTATGGCGCTGGCGGAGGCCCCTTTGCAGGCCGCGCAAAAGGCGAGCTTGGATCGTCGCCACGCCATGATTGCAGAAGCGCAGGCTTTGGCAGATGCGCCGGCGCTGCGCATTGATGCAGTCAAGGCCTTGCAGCAGCGCTGGCAGGCGGAGGCACAAGCCGTACCTCTGGACCGCAAGCATGAGCAAAAGCTGTGGGATGCTTTCCGCAAGCCTTTGGATGAAGCGTTCAACCGCAAGGGGGGTGAGCGAGGCCGTGCCGCGCCTTCGCTCGACAACTTGCCAGCCCATGATCGTGCGGTACTGGAGGCCTCCAAGGCCTTGCAGGCGGCAAATGCATCGGGTGATGTGCAGCAAATTCGCGCAGCGATGGCTGCACTGGAAGACGCGGTACGTAATCAGCCTGTAGAGCAAGCTGCAAGCGCGCAGGCTGCTCCTGTTGAAGAAGCAGATGCCGCAAAAGTGGTGAAGTCTGATCGTCCTGTGGTGGCCGTGCGTGGCGATGATCGTCCTGGTGCGAAGAAAGAAACTGCAGCGCCGGTGCGTGAGGCGCGCCCTGCAGTGCGCAAGGATGCGCGCCCTGTGCGTCCTGAGCGTGGTCCTCGTTTGGGGGATGCTGCATTCCGTGCGCAGCGTGATGCGCTGGAGGGTGCACAGTTTGCTTTGCGCAAATTGGCAGCCCAAGCGCATGGCGAAGCATTGACCCATCTGGTGGATGCATGGAGCAAGCGCGATGCGCAGGCGTTGCCTACGGCGCAAGAGTTGGGCTCCAAGGTCACTGCCCAGGTGCGCAATGCATGGGTACAAGCGGTAGCAGCGCCTGTCGCCGCCGATGCTGCAGAAGCATTGCTGCGCCTGGAAATCGCTGCCGATAGCGCAACACCGGCCGAGCATATGGCCGCGCGCCGTATGTTGCAGTTGCAGTTGCTGACGCGCCGCAATGCTGCTGCTCCCAGTGAAACCTGGGTGCAGGATGTGGCTGCGGTGCTGGCATCGGCGCACAGCGATGCGCAGGCGCGTCGCTTGCAAAACGTACTTAAGCCTTTGCTGCGCAAGTAAATGGCGCAGCGGGCTGATTCGTCAGCCCGTGATGCACAAAGTCTGAGAAGCTGAAAAGCCAGCGCCTTCGGGTGCTGGCTTTTTTTTGTGCGGAATTGGGTTTGGGTGTTTAAAGGCAAAGCGATTGCGAAGAACAAAAAAGCCGTTGTATGTAGATACAACGGCTTGCTGTGTTTGGTGCCCAGGAGAGGACTCGAACCTCCACGGAATTACCCGCTAGTACCTGAAACTAGTGCGTCTACCAATTCCGCCACCTGGGCAAAGTTAGTTGCTTTTTGAAGAGTGAGGTAGCACTCGGCAGTCTATCTTTGCGGCATACACACAAATATGCCTATCTGAATTTTTGGTGCCCAGGAGAGGACTCGAACCTCCACGGAGTTACCCGCTAGTACCTGAAACTAGTGCGTCTACCAATTCCGCCACCTGGGCAAAAGACAAATTGTTTGTAAATAAGTGAGGTAGCACTCAACAATTTGCTTTTGTTGATGCGCACTGAACAAAGCATGCATCGCAAATTTTGGTGCCCAGGAGAGGACTCGAACCTCCACGGAGTTACCCGCTAGTACCTGAAACTAGTGCGTCTACCAATTCCGCCACCTGGGCTGATATTTACTGAAGCCTGCTAAGGTCTTTCAATAAATTTCATATTTCGCTGAAAAAAGAAGTTTACTTCCAAACAAAACGTTCATTTGGTAATTTATGAACTTTTTGTTTTCCAACACTGCAAGCAGTTGTCGTTAAACTTGGTGCCCAGGAGAGGACTCGAACCTCCACGGAGTTACCCGCTAGTACCTGAAACTAGTGCGTCTACCAATTCCGCCACCTGGGCTTTTCAGGAAAGATTTAGATTGTATAGCAAAAAAATGGACCCTCGCACTAACTCACGCACTTCGCCAAAAGAGATTGAAGGGATTGTGCAGGGGCATCGAGACGGACACGGTTTTGTCATTTGTGATGATGGCGAGGCCGATATCTTCATACCAGCCAACGAGATGCGCGCGGTGCTTCACAAGGATCGAGTGCGTGTCAATATCGTGCGGCAAGACCGGCGTGGGCGCCCTGAGGGGCATATTGTTGAGATTGTTGATCGCCCCACCAAAACCTTGATTGGTCGTCTGCTGCAAGAAAGTGGCGTATGGCTGGTGGCGCCTGAAGACAAGCGCTATGGCCAAGATGTGCTGGTGCCGCAGGGTGCAACGGGCAATGCCAAGACCGGGCAGGTGGTGGTGGTCGAGCTGACAGAGGCTCCCGCACTGTTCGGCCAGCCTGTAGGGCGCATTGTGGAGGTGCTGGGTGAGATGGATGACCCCGGCATGGAGATTGAAATTGCCGTGCGCAAATATGGGGTGCCGCATATTTTCTCGGAGGCTTGTTTGGCGGCAGCCAAGGCTTTGCCTGAAAAAGTAGTGGCCAAAGATCGCAAAGGGCGTGTGGATTTGCGCGATGTGCCTTTGTGCACGATTGATGGTGAAGATGCGCGCGACTTTGACGATGCTGTGTACTGCGAGCCTGCCAAGGTGGGTCGCGGTAAAGGGTGGCGTTTGCTGGTGGCGATTGCGGATGTGAGCCACTATGTGCAAAACGGCAATGCCATCGATATTGATGCCTACGAGCGCGCAACCAGTGTGTATTTTCCGCGGCGGGTCATTCCGATGCTGCCGGAAAAGCTCTCGAATGGTTTGTGCTCCTTGAACCCGGGTGTGGATCGCCTTTGCATGGTGTGCGACATGCTAGTGACGGCCAAGGGTGAAGTGCATGCCTACCAGTTCTATCCGGGTGTGATGCACAGCCATGCTCGCTTTACCTACACGGAAGTGGCGGCTATTTTGTCGAACACGCGTGGGCCTGAAGCTTCACAGCGCAAAGAGCGCGTGCCAGATTTGCTGAATTTGCATGGCGTATTCCGTGCACTGCTGCAGGCTCGTCAGCAGCGCGGAGCTGTTGACTTCGATACGGTAGAGACGCAAATTGTTTGCGATGAAAACGGACGCATTGAAAAAATCGTGCCGCGCACGCGCAATGACGCGCACCGGTTGATTGAAGAGTGCATGCTGGCTGCCAATGTATGTGCGGCAGACTTTATTGAACAAAATGGCCGCACTGCGCTGTACCGTGTGCACGATAAGCCGTCGGCAGAGAAAATTGATTTGCTGCGTGGCTATCTCAAGGCCACGGGGGTGAATATGTCGGTGAGTGACTCGCCCAAGCCGGCAGAGTTTCAGGCGATAGCCGATGCCACCAAAGACCGGCCAGACGCACAGCAAATTCACACCATGCTGCTGCGCACCATGATGCAAGCCATGTACATGCCCGATAACGGTGGTCACTTCGGCTTGGCGTTTGATGCCTACACACACTTCACCAGCCCGATTCGTCGCTATCCGGATTTGCTGGTGCACCGTGTGATCAAGTCCATTTTGGTGGATGCGAAATACAAACTGCCCAAGCTGCCAACGCCTGGTGAGGCGCAGGAGAAGCTGGCTAAACGCTTGGCCAGCCGCGTGACAGAGCCACAAATCAGCCCGCGCAGCAAATTGCAGCAGGCCGAGTTGCAAGGTTGGGAGGCTGCGGGCCTGCATTGCAGTGCCAATGAGCGCCGTGCCGATGAGGCCAGTCGTGATGTGGAGGCCTGGCTCAAGTGCAAATACATGCGCGACTACCTGGGTGAGGAGTTTGCGGGCACGGTGACGGCGGTGACCACCTTTGGCATCTTTGTCACGCTGGATGCGATGTATGTCGAAGGCCTGGTGCACATCACGGAGTTGGGTGGTGACTACTTCAAGTTTGATGAGCAGCGCCAAGAGTTGCGTGGTGAGCGCTCAGGTGTGCGCTACGCCATTGGCACGCGTTTGCAGGTGCAAGTCAGTCGCGTGGATTTGGATGGGCGAAAAATTGACTTTCGCATTGTTCAGGATGAGGCTGATGCAGCGCAGATGCAGTCGCGCGCAGGTGCTGGGCGCTCAGGGCGACAGCGCGGTGCTGAGCCGCGGCGTGAGCGCCGGGATGCGGAGGCGCCGTCTGCCTATGCCGAGCCTGCGCCACGTGCACGTGCACGTGCACAAGATAAAAAACGCAGCGCTGGTAAACCAGTGAAGGCAGCGGGTACTGCAGCATGGGCAGATCCTGCGGCCGTGGCTTTTGGCGCGGCGCGTGGCAAGAAGCCCGGCGCGAGCAAGCCAGGGGTGAAGGCTGGGGACAAGGCTGGCAAAAAGCGCCGCTAAGGTGCGACGTATCAAGCGGGCTCTATAAAAGAGAGCTGTTGGCGCTGATTTTTAGTGGGTTTCAGATGCTTTTGTATCTGAGTACATTGAAAAATAAGCGCTGGCAGCACTCTTTTTTATTTAAATTGGGCGAAGTTGCGCTTGGGCCAGGGCGGAGGCCGTCAGTGCCTGTGAAGCGGGCCACTGGTCTGCCAGAGTGCCGTGCTCCCAGGCGGCATGGCAGGCGGTAGTGTGGCTGGAGGTGCTGGCTTGCCAGCGTGCGGCAACCAAGCCAGCCAGTACATCGCCGGTGCCGCCAATCGCAAGGCGGGCATTGCCTGTGGGGTTGATGTGCGGTGTGCACCCAGGGCTGGCGATGATGCTGCCGGAGCCTTTGAGGATGATGGTGGCCTGCAACTGGTCGGCCAGTGTTTGTGCGGCCAGCAGGCGCTGGGCTTGTACCTCGGCGGTGGTGCGCTGCAGCAGGCGTGCGGCTTCCAGGGGGTGTGGGGTCAGGATGGTGCCTTGTCCGCGTGCATGGCGCGCTTGCAGTGTGGCGCGCAGTGCTGGGTTGCGTGCCACGGCATTGAGTGCGTCGGCATCCAGCACCAGTCGTGGCGCAAGGGTGAGGACGTCTGCCAGCCAGTCCTCAACAGCGCTGCCACCACCGCAGCCGCAGACGACGGTTGCGTGCGGCAGTTGCGCGCGCGTGTTGCAGGCGCTGGGCTGCATGACATCCGGCGGTATGGCAGCAATGCCGGGGTGGTTGGTATCAAGCAGGTGCAGCAGTGTGCGGCCTGCGCCGTGGTGCAGGGCGGTGCAGGCCGCGAGAATGGCGGCGCCCGCCATGCCTTGGGCGCCGCCAATCACCAAGACATCGCCAAAGCTGCCTTTGTGGCTGTTGTGCCGGCGCTGCGAGGTGATGGGGGCTGCATTCAGCCATGCGCTGGGCGGATGTTGCTGTAGTGTGCTGCTGCATTCGAGGGCGTCCCACCACACATGGCCGCAGGCATCGTGACCGTCACCAGTGAAAAGGCCGGGCTTGAGGGTGAGCAGGCTGAGTGTGTGGCGGCTGTGGGGTGCCCAGTTGTCTGGAGGGGCGAAACCGGGTTGCCAAGTGCCATGGTTGGTATCGAGGCCGGTGGGGATGTCGACAGCCAAGGCATGTGCGGGGCTGCGATAGCTGTGTTGCAGCAATTGTTGCAGTGGGGTGTTTGTTGTGCTGGGTTGCGGGTGCTGACCAAGTCCAAGCAGGGCATCAATCACCACGTCATCGGCGCCCAATGCGGGGTTCTGGTTGGTGTCAAGCCAGTGAATGGGGGCTTGGCGTGCTTGCTGCCACGCGTGCAGGGTGTCGTGGCTGCTGCGCTCTGGGTGGCCCAGCCAATGAACCCAGACAGCCAATCCGTGTTGTGCCAGTGTGTAGGCGGCAATCAGGCCGTCGCCGCCGTTGTTGCCGGGACCGCAGAGTACCCAGGCTTGTTGTGCGTGCGGAGCGATGGCGCAGGCCAGTTGTGCCACTGACAGGCCTGCACGTTGCATCAGACTGGGTTGGTGTGCAGTGGCGAGTGCTGCTTGTTCAATGTGCTTGCTGCTTTGCGCATTCCACAGCGGCAGCGGTTGGGCTTGGTGGAGGTGAATGCGCTGCAGCATGATGGGCCCTAAAAACGTAGCGGAGAAAAGGCTTGCATGTCGATGGCAGGTGTTTGGTGTTGTGCCATGTCTGCGACGGCGCGGGCGCAGCCTGCAGCAAGGCTGGCGCCGTGACTGCCATGCGCGATGTTGAGCCATATATTCGGGTGGCCGCTGTTGCCTACGGCAGGCAGGCCATCCGGCAGATAGCCGCGGCTGCCGCGCCACACCTGTACCTGGGGGGAAGATAGGTGCGCCCCACCGGGGAACCAGTCATTGAGTAAGCGGTACATGCGCTGCAGTGTGGGGTTGTGGTGTGCAGCGCCGGCGTGGCTGCCCATTTCCAGGCCTGCTGTGATGCGGATGCGTTGCCCCATACGGCTGATGGTGGCTTGTTGCGCCCAGTCCATGATAGCGGCGCGAGGGGCTTGTAGCGGATCGCGAACGGGAGCGGTCACGCTGTACCCCCAGATGGGCATCAATGGCAGCCTCAGCCCCAGCGATTCTGTGAGTTGGTGACTGGCTCCAGTGCAAAGCACCAACGTATCAAAAGGGTGTAGCTGGCCTGCAACTTCGAGGCCCATGGGCTGGCTGCTGATTTTTTGAATGGACGTGCCTGTGCGAAATGCGACGCCTATTTCTTGGGCTTGCAGGCGCAGGTAATGTGCCCAAAGGCGTGGGTTGATGGATTCGCCATCGGGAAAGTGCAGGGCGTTGAGCCAAGAGATCTCTTGGCCTAGTCCGGGCTCCAGCGTTTGGGCTTGTGGTGCGCTGAGCAGCTTGCAGTTCACGCCCTGTGCTTGGAGAAGGGGGAGTTGGCTGTTCCAGAACTCTACTTCCTGTGGGGAGCGCAGCAATACCAAACTGCCAGATTTGCGCTCTGCCGCCATGTCGGTGTCTTCGCAGTCTTGCCAGCGCAAGCTGGCGCTGTAGCCGCCCAGTGCATGCAGGGCGGCACAAGGCTGTTGGCTGTCTTGTTTGAGGGCAAGCTTTTCATTTTTTTTCCATTGACGCATCCAGCGCCAGTTGGGCGAACCCAGCATGCCCGGAGCTTGTAGCAAGTTGGCGCCACGGAGCAGGGCCTTGAGCGGCATGCCTGTGCCAGGAGTGGCCAAGCTTTGTGCGGCAAAGGGCGATAGCCAGCCACCAGGAGCAAAACTGGCTTCCTCGGCGGTGGCATTCATTTGTTCGTAGACGGTAACTTGGTGCCCGTCTCGGGCAAATTCCAAGGCCGTGGAGATGCCGGTAATCCCGGCTCCCACGATGGCGATATTCATGGCGTGTAGGCGCTATTGCGGAAACACTGATTTTGACTTGCAAACACCATCGTCAATAGCGCAATTCGCAAAGAAATATGAAGTGTTGTACTTGTGTCTGGCGGCTGGTGTGGGTGGAGTTTGCGAGCGGCTTTGGCAAGGGTGTGCTGGTCTTGTGCTAAAATTTTTCGGCTTTGCAGTTGACTGCCTCGTAATATGCGTGGCGGAGCTTGCAAAGTTAATCGCAAATCAGCTCTCTCAAGGTGTTGCTTGGCACTGCTGTCAACAAAATCGAGCTGCATTTAAGACCTAACCTTTTGGAGAAAATTATGTCCGTTACCATGCGCGAAATGCTGGAAGCCGGTGTCCACTTTGGTCACCAAACACGTTTCTGGAACCCCAAGATGGCTTCGTTCATCTTCGGTCATCGCAACAAGATTCACATCATCAACCTGGAAAAGTCTCTGCCCATGTTGCAGGACGCCCAGAAGTTTGCTAAGCAACTGGCTTCTAACGGCGGCACCATTTTGATGGTTGGTACCAAGCGCCAAGCACGTGAGTTGGTGTCTGAGCAAGCTCAGCGCGCTGGTGTCCCTTATGTGGATCAGCGTTGGTTGGGCGGTATGCTGACCAACTTCAAGACGGTCAAGACTTCCATCAAGCGTTTGAAGGACATGAAAGTCCAGCAAGAAGCTGGTCTGGAATCTCTGTCCAAGAAAGAGCAGCTGATGTTTGCTCGCGAACTGGAAAAGTTGGAGAAGGACATTGGCGGCATTCAAGATATGGCTGCCTTGCCTGATGCTATCTTTGTGATCGACGTGGGCTTCCACAAGATTGCTATTTCCGAAGCCAAGAAGCTGGGTATCCCGCTGATTGGTGTGGTGGACTCCAACCACAATCCTGATGGCATCGACTACGTGATCCCTGGTAACGATGACTCTGCCAAGGCTGTTGCACTGTATGCTCGTGCGATTGCTGACGCGATCTTGGAAGGCCGTGAAGCACGTCTGAATGACGTCGCCAAGGTGGCTGCTGGCGAAGGCACTGATGAATTCGTCGAAGTGGATGAGTCCGCTGCCTAAGCTCTGGCTGCGCGACCTGTCGCGATAAAAAGCGGGGCTCTACGTAGCCCCCTTTTTTTAAGCTGAAATCCTGTAACGATTTGAACTGAATACGGAGAAACAAGATGGCTGCAATTACCGCAAGCATGGTGGCTGAACTGCGCGCAAAGACTGATGCGCCCATGATGGAATGCAAGAAGGCTCTGACCGAAGCTGATGGCGATATGACCAAGGCAGAAGAGCTGCTGCGTGTGAAGCTGGGTACCAAGGCTGGTAAGGCTGCATCGCGCGTGACTGCTGAAGGCGTGGTGGCTTCCTTCATCGATGGCAACGTCGGTGCTTTGATCGAAGTGAATAGCGAAACCGACTTCGTGTCCAAGAACGATAGCTTCTTGGCGATGGCTGCTGCTGCTGCCCAATTGGTTGCCAAGCACAATCCTGCCGACGTGGAAGCTTTGGGTGCAGTTGCTTACGAGCAAGACGGTTTTGGCCCCACTTTGGAAGATGTACGCAAGGGCTTGATTGGCAAGATCGGCGAAAACATGTCTTTCCGCCGCTTCAAGCGCTTTGAAGGCAATCTGGCTTCGTACGTGCACGGTTCGCGCATTGGTGTGATCGTTGAATTCGAAGGTGATGCAACTGCTGCGAAGGACGTTGCTATGCACGTGGCTGCCATGAAGCCTGTGGCATTGACATCGGCTGATGTGCCTGCTGAGCTGATCGCCAAGGAGCGTTCCGTGGCAGAAGGCAAGGCGGCTGAATCTGGCAAGCCTGCTGATATCGTGGCCAAGATGGTGGAAGGTTCCGTTCAGAAGTATCTGAAGGAAGTTTCTTTGGCTGACCAAGTGTTTGTGAAGGCTGCTGACGGCAAGCAAACTGTGGCTCAGATGCTCAAGGCTGCCAACACCAGCGTGAAGGGTTTTACTCTGTACGTGGTGGGCGAAGGTATTGAGAAGAAGGCTGACGATTTCGCAGCTGAAGTAGCCGCTCAAATGGCTGCTGCCAAGGGTGCTTAATTAGCGTTTGTGCCCACTGCCCTCAATCGATTTTCAATCCATAACCACACACCACCACGGAGTTACCCATGACACAAGTTCAACCAGCTCATAAGCGTATTTTGCTCAAGCTGTCTGGTGAGGCGCTCATGGGGGACGATCAATTCGGCATCAACCGCGCCACGATTGAGCGCATGGTGTCTGAGATCGTTGAAGTTTCCAAGGTGGGTGTGCAGGTGGCTGTGGTGATCGGTGGGGGCAATATTTTCCGTGGTGTGGCAGGTGGCTCGGCGGGTATGGATCGCGCCACGGCTGACTACATGGGTATGCTGGCCACCGTGATGAATGCCTTGGCCTTGGCAGATGCCATGGACAAACAGGGTTTGACTGCGCGTGTGATGTCGGCCATTGGGATTGAGCAAGTGGTTGAGCCTTATGTGCGTCCCAAGGCGCTGCAGTACCTTGAAGAAGGTAAGGTGGTGGTCTTTGCCGCGGGTACTGGTAATCCTTTCTTTACGACAGATACGGCCGCTGCACTGCGTGGTGCAGAAATTGGTGCGGAAGTGGTTTTGAAGGCAACCAAGGTAGATGGCGTATACACTGCTGACCCAGTGAAGGATCCTTCTGCCACCCGTTACACTAAGCTGGCTTTTGATGAAGCCATTGGTCGTAACTTGGGCATCATGGATGCCACGGCTTTTGCTTTGTGCCGTGACCAGAAGTTGCCTATCCGCGTATTCTCCATCGTGAAGCCTGGCGCGCTGCTGCGTGTGGTGATGGGTGAGGATGAGGGCACGCTGGTACACGCTTGATTAATTTAGAGCGACTTTAGGCCTTCCTTGTGCAAACATGGAAGGCCGTTTGCTTTCAGAGGTAAGAAATATGACGATTGCTGACATCAAGAAAACCGCCGAAACCAAGATGGGTCAGTCCCTGGAGGCGTTGAAAAACAACCTGTCGCGCGTGCGCACAGGGCGCCCGAGCCCCCAGTTGCTGGATGTGATTCAGGTGGACTATTACGGCTCGATGGTGCCGCTGTCGCAGGTGGCTAACGTGTCGTTGCTGGATGCGCGTACGCTGAGTGTGCAGCCTTGGGAAAAGAACATGGCGGCGAAGGTGGAGAAAGCCATTCGTGAAAGTGATCTGGGCTTGAATCCAGCCTCCATGGGGGATTTGATTCGGGTGCCCATGCCTCCTATGAGCGAAGAGCGCCGCAAGGAAATGACCAAGTTGGCGCGCAACGAAGGCGAGGCCTCGAAGGTGGCTGTGCGTAACTTGCGTCGTGATGCCAATGAAGCGGTCAAGCGTCTGGTTAAAGACAAGGAAGCTTCTGAGGATGATCAAAAGCGTTCGGAAGCCGATATCCAAAAGTTGACCGATAAAAGCATCGCAGAGATCGATGCTCTGGTTGCTGCCAAAGAGCAGGAGATCATGGCTGTTTAAGGCTGTGTGACTGTGCGGGGAAGATCGATGACCCAATTAACTGTGATTCCTCGCCACATTGCCATCGTGATGGATGGCAATGGCCGCTGGGCCAAAAAACGCTTCCTGCCTCGCTTGGCTGGGCATAAGCAAGGCGTGGAAGCTTTGCGCCGTTGTGTGCGCTTGTGCATTGCGCGAGGTGTGCAGGTGTTGACGGTGTTCGCGTTTTCTTCGGAAAACTGGAGTCGACCCGAAGAAGAGGTTTCTGGGTTGATGAATCTCTTGGCGGGCGCTTTGTCGCGCGAAGTTCCCAGTTTGCATGCAGAGGGCGTCCGCTTGCACTTTGTGGGTGCGCGGGAAAACTTGTCCGACAAGGTGCAGGCGGGTTTTGCGCAATCAGAAGCATTGACGGCGGGCAATGACCGGCTGGTGCTCAATGTCTGCTTTAACTATGGTGGTCGCAGCGATATTGTTCAGGCTGCGGCACGGGTGGCTGCGCAAGGGCTGGCTATGACCGAGCAGAACTTGCATGCGGCCATGGGTATGGCGCATGTGGCAGATCCGGATCTCATCATCCGCACGGGCGGGGAGCTCCGTATCAGCAATTTCTTGCTGTGGCAGGCGGCATACTCGGAGCTGTACTTCAGTGCTGCCTTGTGGCCTGATTTTGATGCGGTTGATCTGGATGCTGCGATTGCAGATTTCTCCCGCCGAGAGCGCCGCTTTGGCCAAACATCTGAACAAATCACACAGCCATCAGTATCAGCGGTGACTGTTTAATCGAGGGAAGCTCCCATGCTCTTGCAGCGTGTCATCACGGCCATGGTGTTGTTGGCTATTTTGTTGCCAGCACTTTTTGCCTCCAATCCATTGCCTTTCAACATCATTGTTTTGGTGATGCTGACAGCGGGGGCTTGGGAGTGGGCGCGGCTGATTGGTCTGCGTGCGGTGGGGGCGGTGATCACGGGTGCTGTCATGCTGCTGCTATGTTTGCTGACGTGGCAATTGGACTGGCTGTCGCATGCGCACCGTGTGTTGTGGGTGATTGCTGGTGGTGTCTGGGTGCTGGGAAGTGCGTTGCTGATCAAAGCAGGGGTTCCTGCTTGGGGGCGTGTGCCCCAATGGGTTCGGTGGCTGGCTGGGGTGCTTGCGCTGTGGGTGGCTGGCTTGGCCATTGTGCAAGCCCGCCAGATGGGCATCAATTTCTTGTTGTCCATACTGGCGCTGGTGTGGGTTGCAGACATTTTTGCGTATTTTTCTGGGCGTGCATTCGGCCTGCGTTTTACCAAGCAAAAGCTTGCGCCGGCAATCAGTCCCGGGAAAAGCTGGGAAGGTGCTTGGGGTGGTGCTGCGGGTGTAGTGTTGATGGCCTTTGTATGGGTGTGGATGGATGCTGCCCAGAAGGCAGAGGTTGCCAGCTTTTACACACGGCTTTATGAGCAAGGTTGGTGGCTGCTTTTGGTGGCGGCTTTGTTTATGGCAGCAATGAGTGTGGTAGGCGATTTGGTCGAGTCTTTGATCAAACGCAGCGCAGGATTTAAAGACAGCAGCCAACTTTTGCCGGGCCATGGCGGGGTGCTGGATCGGATCGATGCGCTTTTGCCTACTTTGCCGCTGGCCATGATGCTGATTTCTTTGGTGCAATGATGAAAAAACGTTTGACGGTTCTGGGCTCTACGGGCTCGATTGGAACAAGTACTTTGGATGTCGTGCGGCGGCACCCGGCAAGCTATGAAGTTTTTGCACTGAGTGCAGCCACACAAGTCGACATAATGCTGGCGCAATGTGCGGAATTCAAGCCTCGGTATGCCGTCATGGCCAGTGCCACGCATGCCAAGTCGCTGGCAGAGAAATTGCAGTCAAATGGGCTTGTAACGCAGGTGCTGCAAGCGCAAGATGCTCTGGAACAGATAGCGTCTCATCCGGAAGTTGATGCGGTGATGGGCGCGATTGTGGGGGCGGCGGGGCTGTCGCCCTGCTTGGCCGCCGCTAAAGCAGGTAAACGTTTGTTGCTGGCCAACAAAGAAGCATTGGTGGTGGGTGGGGCACTCTTTATGGAAACGGTGCATGCCCATGACTGTACGCTGCTGCCTATTGATAGTGAGCATTCGGCCATTTTTCAGTGTTTGCCAGAGGATCGTTCCACATGGCGCGCGCGTATTGACAGTTTGTTGCTCACGGCTTCCGGAGGGCCTTTCCGGCAACGTGATCCCGCCACATTGGCTGAAATTACGCCAGCCCAGGCATGCAAGCACCCTAACTTTTCCATGGGGCGAAAAATTTCGGTGGACTCCGCCACGATGATGAACAAGGCCTTGGAAGTCATCGAGGCGCGTTGGCTGTTTGATGTGGCGCCGGATCAGATCAAGGTGGTGATACATCCCCAGCAAATTGTGCATTCCATGGTGCAGTTCAAGGATGCGTCCATCTTGGCGCAATTGGGTACGCCCGACATGCGAGTGCCTATCGCTTGTGGGTTGGCTTGGCCGGAGCGTATTGAGAGTGGGGTTGCGCCACTTGATTTCACTGCTTTGGCGGGGTTGACCTTCGAAGAGGCGGATGCGCGCCGCTTTCCGGGCTTGCATTTGTCTTGGCAGGCATTGAAGGCGCCTGAAGGGACAACGGCTGTGTTGAATGCGGCCAATGAAGTGGCGGTGGCTGCATTCTTGTCAGGACATTTGCGCTTTGACCGGATTCACGCGGTGAATTTGGAAACATTGGGTGCATTGACCCCGCCGCAGCCACGTAATGTGGGTGATTTGCTGGCGTTGAATAATGAGGCGCGCAGCGTGGCGGAAGAAGTGCTGGAGCGTTTTGTTGCGTGATGCCCTGCATTGGTTTGGGAGGGTAGACAGCATGTTGACCTTGGTTGCCTTCATTGTTGCCTTGGGCTTATTGATTGCCATTCATGAATATGGTCACTATCGCGTCGCAGTAGCCTGCGGTGTAAAGGTATTGCGGTTTTCGATTGGAATGGGTAAACCGCTTTTCACGTGGAAGCGCGCGGGCTCGGATACCGAGTTCGTGATTGCCATGCTGCCCCTGGGAGGCTATGTGCGCATGCTGGACGAGCGTGAAGGCGTGGTTCCTGCCGAGCAGCTTCATCAAGCGTTTAACCGACAACCTTTGCGCAAGCGTGCGGCCATTGTGGCGGCAGGCCCGTTGGCTAATTTGTTGCTTGCAGCTGTGTTGTACAGCGTGGTGAGTTGGGTGGGGCAGGAGCAACCCAAGGCAATCATTGCTGCGCCGAAAGCAGGGACGTTGGCTGAGCAGATGGGGTTGCAAGGCGGTGACTTAGTGCAGTCTGTGAAAGTGGGGCAAGGCGCTGAAGTTGAGATCGAGTCCTTTGAAACGTTGCGCTGGCAATTGACGCAGGCAGCGTTGAATGGCCAGGATGCACAGCTGACGTGGGTGCGTGCGGAGAATAATGCGCGCCTTGTCCAAGGTGTAATGCCTCTGTCAACGTTGGGGCAAAGCGGTCTGGATCAAGCAGCGTTAAAGCACATTGGTATTGATGCTCCTTGGACGTCCGCAGTGCTGGGTGAGCTTGTTCCGCAGATGCCTGCTCATGCTGCGGGTTTACAAGTAGGTGATGTGGTGCTTGCGGTGAACGGGCGCCAGGTGATGGATGGCTCGCAACTGCGGGATCTCATTAAATTGGCGGCTGTCGATGAGAGCTTGCGCGTTCAAGAATGGAAAATTGAGCGCAACCAACAATTGTTAACCATTCAGGTGCATCCTGATTTGGTTGCAACGCCGGATGGCGACATTGGACGTGTTGGTGCTTATGTGGGTGGGCAGCCAGAGATGGTCTGGGTGCAAAAAGGTGCGCTTGAAGGGCTTGTGGCAGGAGTGAGCAGAACTTGGGAGGTGTCCCTTTTAAGTCTGCAGATGATGGCAAAGATGGTGCTGGGGCAAGCCTCGCTGGATAATTTGAGCGGCCCTTTGACTATCGCGGATTACGCTGGAAAGTCAGCCAGCTTGGGTCTGACACAGTATGTATTGTTTTTGGCGCTCATCAGCGTTAGTCTTGGTGTCTTGAATCTCTTGCCACTTCCTGTCTTGGACGGTGGGCACCTGATGTATTATCTTTGGGAGGCTGTCACAGGGAAACCAGTCAGTGACACATGGATGGAGCGCTTTCAGCGGGTAGGTATAGGCCTTTTGTTGGTGATGATGTCCATTGCTTTGTTTAACGATCTCAGCCGCCTTTGGGGCTAATTAAGACAGTCAAATTGCCTACTTCGAAGTTGGCGCCTGCATCACAAATGAAATTCTCAAAAAATAGATTTGGCGTCCGTACGGCAACTGCCGTCGCGGCTTGGCTTTGCGCTGCACAGGCAGCTTGGGCGTTGGAGCCTTTTAAGGTTCAGGATATCCGCGTAGAAGGCTTGCAGCGCGTTGAAGCGGGGACGGTCTTTGCCTCCATGCCGTTGCGTGTGGGTGATGATTACAGCGATGACAAAGGGGCTGCGGCCATTCGCTCGCTGTTTGCCTTGGGGCTGTTTAAGGATGTTCGCTTAGAAGCCAACGGCAATGTGTTGGTGGTGGTTGTGGAGGAGCGCCCAACTATTGCAGGCGTCGAGTTTGTTGGCACCAAAGAGTTTGACAAGGAAGCGCTTCAAAAAGCCATGCGGGATGTTGGGTTGGCTGAGGGCCGTCCTTTCGATAAAGCCTTGGCGGATCGCGCTGAGCAAGAATTGAAGCGTCAGTACATCAATCGCAGCTTGTATGGTGCTGAAGTGGTGACAACGGTGACGCCGATTGAGCGTAATCGCGTAAATTTGACGTTTTCTGTCACGGAAGGCGATGCTGCAAAAATCAACGATATCCGTATTGTCGGCAACAAGGCTTTTAGTGAGTCAACACTGAAAAAGCAGTTTGACCAAGATACGGGTGGTTGGTTGAGCTGGTATACCAAGTCCAATCGCTATGCGCGCAGCAAATTGAATGCGGATTTGGAAACTTTGCGCTCTTACTATTTGCAACGCGGATACTTGGATTTTCGGATTGATTCGACCCAGGTAGCCATTTCTCCAGATAAGCAAAAAATCTCCTTGGTGGTGAATATCCACGAAGGGGAAAAATTTGTGGTCTCTGGCATCGAGCTGCAAGGAAACTACTTGGGGCGCGATGATGAGTTCAAGTCACTTGTAAAAATCCGTCCAGGGCAGGCGTACAACGCTGACTTGGTGGCAGAGACAACAAAAGCTTTCTCGGATCACTTCAGTAATTTCGGTTTCGCGTTTGCTCGCGTCGAGGCTGTTCCAGAAGTTGATCGTGAAAACAATCGTGTGGCATTTGTTTTGCGTGCCGAGCCTTCGCGCAGAGCCTATGTGCGCCGCATTCAGGTGACGGGCAATGATCGTACGCGTGATGAAGTGATTCGTCGTGAATTCCGTCAGTTTGAGTCTTCGTGGTATGACGGTGACAAGATTAAGCTTTCCCGGGATCGAGTAGATCGTTTGGGTTATTTCACAGAGGTAGATGTCGATACCCAAGAGATTCCTGGCTCCCCAGATCAAGTTGACCTGGTTGTGAATGTGAAGGAGAAGCCCACAGGTGCTGTGACGTTGGGTGCCGGTTTCTCTAGCGCGGAAAAGGTTTCCTTGAGCTTCGGTATTAAGCAGGAAAATGCTTTTGGCTCTGGTAACTATTTAGGCCTGGATGTAAATACTAGCAAATACAACCGTACACTTGTAGTAAGTACGACAGATCCGTATTTCACGCAAGATGGGATTTCTCGCACCGTTGATGCGTATTACCGGACGTCACGCCCCTATTCAGGGGATATTTATGTGGGTGATGATTTGGTAAAATCGGAAGATTTGTACAAAATCGTCTCCAAAGGTGCTTCAGTGCGGTTTGGGGTGCCTTTTAGTGAAATTGATACGGTCTATTTTGGTGTTGGGGTTGAACAGACGAAAATTGATCAAGGCGTATATATGCCGATTCAATACCGTGAATATGCCGATAAAAATACGACTGGCATTCCTTTGACGTTGGGATGGGGGCGTGATTCTCGAGATAGTGCCTTGGCTCCCAATTCTGGGCGCTATCAGCGATTTAATGCTGAGTGGTCGCCGGCTGGGGACATGAACTACATTAAAGCGAACTATCAGTTCCAGCAATATCTGCCAATTACCAAGGCCATGACGTTTGCTGTAAATGCGGAATTGGGATGGGGCAAAGGTTTGGGTGGAAAGCCTTACCCAATTTTTAAGAATTTTTACGCAGGTGGTTTGGGGTCAGTTCGTGGTTTTGAGCAAGGCAGCTTAGGACCTCGTGCGAATCAATATGTTGGCGTAAATGGAGCGATTGAAAACTATGCTTCTGGCAGTTACTCATATCTGGGTGGCGCGAAAAAAGCAGTCATGAACTTCGAGTTGATTGCGCCTTTCCCTGGGGCTGGTAACGATAAAACCCTGCGTTGGTTCACCTTTGTTGATGTGGGTGGAATTTATGGAGAGAATGATCCGATTCGAGCAGATGAGCTGCGTGCATCCGCAGGCATTGGTTTGAGCTGGATTTCTCCTTTGGGACCGCTGCGTCTTGCGTGGGCAAACCCTATTCGCAAGAAAAATGGTGATGAGCTGCAAAAGCTTCAATTTCAAATTGGAACATCTTTCTGATGAAAAACATGTATCGCACATTGGCAGTGTCTGCCTTGTTGGGTAGTTTGACGCTGACTGCTTACGCGCAGGCTTTCAAAGCAGGGTTTGTGAATACAGACCGAATTTTTCGTGAAGCGAATTCTGCAAAAGCTGCGCAAGGCAAGCTGGAGCAAGAATTCTCTAAGCGTGAGCGCGAATTGGTCGCTGCAGGCAAAACTCTGAAAACTGCTTCTGAAGCTTTTGAGCGTGATGCTCCTACCTTGTCTGAAAGCCAGCGCATTGCGAAGCAACGTGCCTTGGTTGACCAAGATCGTGAGTTTCAGCGTAAAAACCGCGAGTTCCAAGAGGATCTCAATGCGCGCAAGAATGAAGAGTTGGCGCGTGTGCTGGAGCAAGCCAATCGAGTTGTTCAGCAGGTTGCAGAGTCTGAGAAGTACGATGTAATTCTGCAAGAGGCGGTGTATGTGAATCCCAAGCACGATATTACTGACAAAGTGATTAAAGCTTTGAATGGGGCTGCGAAGTAGGCCTGTAAGGACGTTCTGTGGTTGTTCTGCTTGGACAAATCATTGATGCCCTGGGTGGTGAGCTGGTTGGAGGGGTTCGTGAGCAAGAAATTGCGCGCATTTCTCCATTGGAGACGGCAGATGCCGTCTCTATTAGTTTTCTGAGTAACCCTCGGTATGCGATGCAAATGGCCGCCTCAAAGGCGGCTTGTGTCATTGTTGCGCCTGCAATGCGTGAAGCGGCAGCAATGCGCGGCGCATGCATTGTGACTGCGAACCCTTATGTCTATTTCGCACGTTTGACGCAGTTTTGGCGTGAGAAGGAGCAGGGGGCTAAGCCTTTGGGTATTCATCCGACAGCTGTGGTTGATGCGGCTGCGTGTGTGTCTGAAAGTGCCTATATAGGGCCTCTCTGTGTGGTAGGTGCAGGTGCTCGTGTAGGTGGCGGTACTGTGCTGAGTTCGCGCGTGACCGTTGCAGATGGGTGTGAGATCGGTGAGCGTTGCTTGCTGCACCCCGGCGTTGTTATTGGTGCCGATGGATTCGGTTTTGCCAATGATGCTGGAAGCTGGATCAAAATCGAGCAACTTGGTCGAGTTCGCATTGGC
>JAFAGF010000261.1 GCA_023422975.1 Pseudomonadota bacterium | reverse complement strand
TTGCGGGCCACAAAGCGGTCCATGCCGCGGTATTTTTCAGGGGCTTCGTCGTTGATCTTGGCGGTCAAGTCCAGCACGGTGATCATGGGCAGGCCATGGCGAATACCGACCTGGTAGTCGTTCTGGTCGTGCGCAGGAGTCACCTTCACCACGCCAGTGCCGAATTCGCGGTCCACGTAATCGTCGGCAATGATGGGGATTTCGCGGCCCACCAAAGGCAGGGTCACGGTTTGGCCGATCAGGTGCTTGTAGCGCTCATCTTCGGGGTGGACCATCACGGCCACGTCGCCCAGCATGGTCTCGGGGCGGGTGGTGGCCACCACCAGCTGGCCTTCGCCGCTGGTCAGGGGGTAGGCGATGTGCCACAGGCTGCCGTCTTTTTCCTGGTTTTCGACTTCTAGGTCAGACACGGCCGACTGCAGCACCGGATCCCAGTTCACCAGGCGCTTGCCACGGTAGATCAGGCCTTGCTGGTACAGCTTGACAAAGGTCTCGGTCACCACCTTGGACAGTTTGTCGTCCATGGTGAAGTACTCGCGGCTCCAGTCCACCGTGTCGCCCATGCGGCGCATCTGTGTGGTGATGGTGTTGCCGGACTTTTCCTTCCACTCCCAGACCTTTTTCGTGAACTCGTCACGGCCCAGGTCATAGCGGCTCACGCCTTGGGCCTGCAGCTGGCGTTCCACCACGATTTGCGTGGCAATGCCGGCGTGGTCGGTGCCGGGAATCCAGGCCGTGTTGTGGCCCTTCATGCGGTAGTAGCGGGTCAACGAGTCCATGATGGTCTGGTTGAACGCGTGGCCCATGTGCAGCGTGCCGGTCACATTGGGCGGGGGCAGCTGGATGGCGAAGTTGTGGCCTGCAGCGGCCGCTTCTGCACTGGGTGCGCCCGTGCCACGATAACCGGCGTTGCCGTAGCCGCGCTGTTCCCACTCGGGGCCCCAGTGGGCTTCCAGAGCGGCGGGTTCAAAGGATTTGGACAGGCTGTTCAGGCCTGGCTGGGCAATGGTTTCACTCATGGCGGATTCGCAAATGAAAACGGCATCCTGCTTGTGGGGATGCCGTCGATAGGCAGTTAGCGGAAATGACGGGTTAGGAGAGATTTTACCGACCACGCCTTGGGATAGGGTGATCGGGGCATTGTTTGAAGCCAAATTGGCCTCCAGCGCTTGCAGCATAAGCGCTGGTAGCTATGGTTATAGTGGTGCTTGCAGGGCTGCTTGGCGCCAGGCATGGGCGGCGGCGGCGCTGTCTTCGCGCTGTTCGGCCAAAACGGCCAGGGCTTTCCAGGCACTGGCGCGCAGGGTGTTCTCGCTCAAACGCGGTGCAGCGGCTTGCAGCAATTGCTCGCCCTTGCCCCACAGCTGGCGCTGCACACAGGCCATGCCTGCGAGGTACTGCAGGCGCGGCTCATGGGGGGCGGCACGTTGCGCGGCTTCAATGCGTGCCAGCCACGGGGCATCGAGTCCTTCCAGGGCTTGCTGCATGGCCATGAACAGGCGCTGCGTTTGCAAAGTGGTCAGGGATTGCGGCTGGCTCACAAACTGCTCCCACACCGGCTGCAGCCAGCTGCGCGCGACATGGGCATCACCTTGCAGCTCAATCAGCTTGCGGGCGGCAGTCAGGGTAATGTCGGGGGTCTCGCGATCACTTGCTTGCAGCGCAGACCAGGCACGTTGCAGCTGGTCAGCATCGTGTGTGTGCTGCAGCTGCTCCAAAATCAGGCCGCGTGTAATGCTGCTGGCTGCTTCGGGTGACAGACCGCCGTGCTTGGCCAGCAAACGCGCGGTATCCAGCGCGGATTGGGTTTCGTGGGCCAAGCGGCTGGCCTTGAGCTGAATGCGCAGCGCCATGGTGCGGCGCGCAGCACCCGGCGAGAGCTGGGCCAGACGGCGCAGCGATTCTTGCGGGTCGCGGTCATCGAGCGCCCAGCGGGCGGCGCGCATTTGCGCGCCCTCGCGCACCTCTTGCTGCTGCTGGGTGCCGTTCAGCGGCACATCGTCTAAGGCCTGGGCGTAATGGGTATCGCGGGCTTCCACGTCGCGCAGGGCGTGTGCGCTATCGGCCGACAGCATGTGGGCAATGGCACGCAGGGTGGCATCTTGCGGAATGTGGGCATGTTCGGTGCGCAGTTCATCGCTGAGCTTGAGCAGCGCCAGCGCCGACTTGCGGGCACGCACATAGCGCCCGGCCTGCAGGTGCGACAGGCTTTCGACCAGCGCCTGGTACATTTGCCGCTCTTTTTGCTGCTGGCGCCAGCGTTTGGCGTGGTGCGGCAGCATGACCAAGGCGGAAAACGCCCGCATGGCGGCGTAGCTGAGGGCAAAAATGGCCAACAGCACAAACAGCACCATGTTCAGCGAAAGATCGACCCGATAGGGGTGCCAAAACAGGCTCACCATGCCTTGGTTGTTGCCCGCGAACAAAGCCACGGCAACGGCCAAAGCAAACAAACCGACAAACCAGAGTGCAGCGCGCATCATGCGGTGATTCCTTTATGCGCTCAAAGGCCAGAAGCAGCCGTCGACAGGGCTGCCAACGTGTCATCCAAGGCCGGCTGCTGCGAGGCCTGCATATGCGTTTGCAACTGCGCCAGCACGGCCTGGGCTTGGTGTGTGCGGCGTGAGCTGCTATCAAAATATTTGCTCAGGGTGGCTTGCGCAGCGCCAATGTCGGCGCGGGCCGCATCGTACTGGCGGGCTAACACAGCCAAGCGGGCGTTCAGCAGCTTGAGCTTGAGGTTTTCGCGCACAAAAAAGGCTTGCTCAGGGGCCATCAGCATGGCGTCGGCATTTTCAATGCGGCTCACGCGCATCAAGTCGCTGGCCTCTTCACGGCTGGCTTGCCAAATTTTGTTGCCCCAGTCACTCCACCATTGCCACTGGGTGGGGGAGGTCGCGGCGGGAGCTTCGCCAGCCGCTTGCGGGGCGGAGCGCTGCGGCTGGCGCTGTACGTTGGGTACAGGGGCGCTGTTGTGCACATTCATGTCATCAACCAAGCGCACGACGTCGTCCAGGCGGGCCAGCAGGCTGGCTGTGTCGGTGACGGCGGATTGCGACAGGCGGTCGAGATCGCGCTCCATCGCCTGTTGAATCGGCGCAAGACGGGGCTGGGCGGTGCGCTCCAGCCGCTTGATGCTGCTTTGCAGGGCTGCCACCAAAGGCTCGGTGCTGCCGGTCAGCTGTACCTGCTGCTGTGCCATGCGAATGGCCGATTCAATGTCGATCACCAGGGTGTCGTCACGCGAGCGGGCCAAGTTCTGCACCAGGGTGTCGAGCTGGCCACGCTGCAGGCTGACCTCATTGACGCGGACCTCCATGACGGAGAGTTTGGCGCTGGCGTCACGCACCAAGTCCTGCGATTCACGTGCCAAAGCGCGGGCTTCGGTGGCCTGGGTGGTGGCATCCAGCGCCTGGCGCGCCAGTTGCTCCTGCATGCCATCCACTTTTTGCCACAGCAAAACGCTGCCACCTAGGCTTGCAGCACCAATCGCGAGCGACAGCCAGGTCCAGCCGGGCGCGGCAGGGCGGGGCGCATGGCGTGTCTCAAAAGGAACCGATTGGGAGGAAATGGGGGCGCCGTCAGAGGTGGTCATGCAATGATTTTATCGATGCGGTGATGCCTTGCACGGTTGGCAGTGTCTCAATGACGTTGCCAAACCCTGCTTGGCGAACTTGTTGGGCGATGCGAGGGTGGGTGGCCAAGGCGGTGTGGGCTTGCCACGACCACGTGGTGTTGCAGCGCACCAAATGTTGCACACATTCTGAACTGCTAAATAGCCACATGGCGTGCTGGGTGCGCAGCTCACGCATGCGCTGTAAAAGCGCAGGGGTAGCCTCAGGGGCCTGGCGCTCATAGACCGGAGCAAAGTCGACGTGGACGCCGCGCTGCTGTAGCCGCTCCGTTAGCCATTGGCGGCCGTGGCCGGTTGCGTTGGCGCCATCGCCGCCCCGCACAATGAGCACGCGGTCTCCAGCATGGGTGCGGTCTTGGGCTTGCTCCCACAAGGATTCGGAGTCAAATTGAGGAGCGTCTAGAGCAGGTTCTATAACGCTTTGAAGGCTAATTCCTTCAGAAACCAGTGCTTTGGTGGTGCCAGGCCCTGGTGACCAAAACTGTGTCGATGCGGGCAAGGTGGTCGCCGTTTGGCGTACTTGCTCAAAAAAGTAGCGCACCGCGTTGCCGCTGACAAACATCAGCGCTTGGTAGCGATGCAACTGCTGCAGCGCTGTGTGTACCGCAGCTACCGCTGCAGGGCTGCGGCTGGGGCCTATCGCCATCATGGGCAGTGCGCAGGCGTCAATACCGGCCGTTTGAAGCTGCTGTACCCACAGTGCAGCATCGGGCTGCGGGCGTGTGACAACCAGCGGTGCCATGCGGATGGCTTAATCTGGCTTGCAGATTTGTGCGCCACCAGCCTGCAGGCCGGTTGCCACTGCTGCGCCCAGTGCTTCTGCTTGCGCCAAGGTAGTGACGGTCGCGGTTTGCTGCACTTGCACCAAGGCCTTGATGCCTTCGGGATCGCCCCAGGCGGCATCCAGCTGCATGGTGTTGCCTTGCAAAGTGGCGTGGGCTGCCAGCGGCACGGAGCAGCTGCCACCCATGCCGCGGCTGACGGCGCGCTCTGCCGCGACGCGCAGCCAAGTGGGCATGTGCGCCAGCGGTGCCAGCGCATCGGCCAAGTCTTGGCGGTCAGTGCGAATCTCAATGCCCAAAGCGCCTTGGCCGGCAGCGGGCAGCATGGCGTCAGGCTCAAAAATAGCGCGGATGCGTGCCTCCATGCCCAAGCGCTTCAGGCCAGCGGCTGCCAGCACGATGGCGTCGTACTGGCCTTCGTCGAGCTTGCGCAAGCGGGTGTCGAGATTGCCGCGCAAGGGTTCAATCTTCAAATCAGGGCGCAGCGCTTGCAGCAGCACTTGGCGGCGCAGGCTGGAAGTGCCAACCACAGCGCCTTGGGGCAGCGCATCCAAGCTTGGGTATTTGGGGGAGACGAAGGCGTCCCGCGGGTCTTCGCGCTCCATCACGCATGCCAAGGCAAAGCCTTCGGGCATGTCCATGGGGACGTCTTTGAGCGAGTGCACGGCAATATGGGCGCGGCCTTCTTCCAGTGCAACCTCCAGCTCTTTCACGAACAAGCCTTTGCCGCCAACCTTGGAGAGGGTGCGATCCAGAATCTGGTCGCCCTTGGTGGTCATGCCCAGCAGCTCTACCGTGTGGCCACGCGCTTGCAGCAAGGCTTTGACGTGTTCAGCTTGCCACAGTGCAAGGCGGCTTTCACGGGTGGCGATGACGATGGAGAGGGGAGATATAGCTACGGTCATGACTTCCAATACACAGGCTGGTGGCCTTCCAATCAACGGGCGATGCTAGCATGCGAAGTTGCCATACAACCCGGCTGGAGTATTCGTACCAATGACTGCTGCGACAAAGAAAGACAAAGATCAACGTGCAGCCGCTTTGCAGAGCAAATCGGTTCGCAAAAATGACAAAGACCAGCCGCTGATAGCAGATATTCGTCTGCTGGGCCGTATTTTGGGAGACATCATCCGCGAGCAAGAGGGTGTCGTGGTGTACGAGCTGATTGAGCAGGTGCGGCAGTTGTCCGTTGCGTTTCGCCGCGATCACGACCATGAGGCTGACAAAGCGCTGAAGAAGTTGCTCAAAGGGCTGAGTACCGACCAGACCGTCAGCGTAATCCGCGCGTTCACGTATTTTTCGCACTTGGCCAATTTGGCGGAAGATCGCCACCACATTCGCCGCCGTGCGGTGCATGAACGCTCCGGCAATACCCAAGAGGGCAGCATTGAAGTGGCGCTGTCACGCCTGCGCTGGGCAGGCATTACGCCGGATGAAATTGCCAAAACACTGGCGCAGGCTTATGTGTCGCCGGTGTTGACGGCGCATCCCACAGAAGTACAGCGCCAAAGCATTTTGCAGGCCGAGCATGACATTGCGCGCTTGCTGGTCGAGCGCGATGACATTGCAGCACGTGCGCAGCTGTTCAACAGCGCCAAAGATGCACTGACTCCGCGTGAGCTGGCGGCCAATGAGGCGCTGCTGCGCGCACGTGTGGCGCAGTTGTGGATGACGCGCTTGCTGCGTTATTCCAAGCTCACCGTTGCGGATGAAATTGAGAACGCGCTGAGCTATTACGAATCGACGTTTTTGCGCGAAGTGCCCAAGCTGTACGCTGACTTGGAAGCAGCGCTGGACGGTCAAAGTGTTCACAGCTTCCTGCGCATGGGCCAATGGATTGGCGGCGACCGTGATGGCAACCCGAATGTCACAGCGCAGACGCTGGAGCTGGCGTTGCGCCGTCAAAGCGATGTGGTGCTGCGTCACTATTTAACCGAAGTGCACTATTTGGGGGGGGAACTTTCCGTTTCTGCACGACTGGCACAGGTGTCGCCTGCGATGCAGGCTTTGGCCGATGCATCACCAGACCGCAATCCCCATCGTCAAGATGAGCCTTACCGACGTGCTTTGACGGGAATTTATGCCCGGTTGGCTGCAACCTTGCAGCATTTGACTGGAGGGCAGGCGGCGCGCCATGCGGTGGCGCCGCAGAACCCTTACCTGCAGGCTTCAGATTTTTTGGTCGATTTGCAGGTGATTTTGGATTCCTTACATGCCCACCACGGGGAGAGCTTGGCGGTGCAGCGGTTGCAGCCGTTGATTCGTGCAGTCAAGGTATTTGGCTTTTGCCTGTCCACGGTAGATTTGCGCCAAAGCTCTGACAAGCATGAAGCTGTAATGACCGAGTTGCTGGCTGCCGCGCAGGTGGAGCCTGATTACGCACAATTGGATGAAGCGGCGAAGTGCGAGCTGCTGCAAAGGCTGTTGCAAGAGGCGAGGCCATTGCGGGTGGTGGGTGCGCAGTATGGGGAGTTGACGTGCAGCGAGCTGGCCATTTTTGAGATGGCTAAAGCCATGCGGGCGCGTTATGGCAGCGACGCCATCATTCACTACATCATCAGCCACACGGAAACCGTCAGTGATTTGCTGGAGGTGCTGCTGCTGCAAAAGGAAGTCGGTTTGATGCAAGGCACGCTGGAGCAAGCGGATGCCCAGCTGGATTTGATTGTGGTGCCTCTGTTTGAGACGATTGGTGATTTACGGGCTTCCGCTGAGATCATGCGCGCTTACTTTGCGGTGCCCGGTGTAGCAGCTTTGTTGCAGCGATCGGGCGCCGTTCAAGACATCATGCTGGGCTATAGCGACAGCAACAAAGACGGCGGTATCTTCACCAGCAACTGGGAGCTGTATCAGGCAGAGTTGGCCCTGGTAGAGCTGTTTGATGAGTTGCAGGAGCAATATGGCTTGCGCTTGCGCATGTTTCACGGGCGTGGTGGCACGGTGGGGCGTGGCGGTGGTCCCAGCTACCAAGCCATCTTGGCGCAGCCACCGGGCACGGTGCGCGGGCAAATTCGGCTGACCGAGCAGGGCGAAGTCATCGCCTCTAAATATGCCAACCCGGACATTGGTCGCCGCAATCTGGAGACGTTGGTGGCTGCCACGCTAGAAGCCACCTTGCTGCAACCCACCAAAGCAGCCACCAAAGCTTTCTTGCAAGCGGCAGAGCAGCTGTCGCAAGCCAGCATGGGGGCTTACCGCAAGCTGGTCTACGAAACCCCCGGTTTTGCCGATTACTTTTTCAGCGCCACGCCCATTCGCGAGATTGCGGAGTTGAATATTGGATCGCGCCCAGCCTCACGCAAGGCAACGCAGGCCATTGAAGACTTGCGCGCGATTCCTTGGGGGTTTAGCTGGGGGCAGTGTCGCTTGACCTTGCCAGGGTGGTACGGCTTTGGCGCAGCAGTGGATGCTTTTTTGCATGCGAATGGCGCAGACCCCAAGCGCCAACTGGCGTTGTTGCAAAAAATGTATCGCCAGTGGCCCTTCTTTAAGACCTTGCTCTCCAATATGGACATGGTCTTGGCGAAGAGCGACTTGGCACTCGCTTCGCGTTACAGCGAACTGGTTTCAGATGCGCGCTTGCGCAAGCGCATCTTTTCAAGCATTGAAGCTGAATGGCTGCGCACGGCAGAGGCCTTGGCCCAGATCACCGAAGAGCCGGATCGCTTGGCGAGCAACCCAGCACTGGCGCGTTCAATCCGTCATCGATTCCCTTATATCGATCCTTTGCACCACTTGCAGGTCGAGTTGGTGCGCCGATGGCGTGCAGGGCAGACGGATGAGCGCTTGAAAAATGGCATTCACATCTCGATCAACGGAATTGCCGCAGGCTTGCGCAACACGGGCTGAAGCACAAAGAAAAAGGCCTGCATCAAAGATGCAGGCCTGGCCTCCTCCGCCCTGATGAGTCCCAGGGCATTCCTCATTTGTTTGGTTCGCGTTGGCGATGGATGGATTGTAGGAATGAATTGGAGGTCTGTGTGCGGTTTTGTTTGTTTTTATAAATTATGTCTTATATAAAACATCATTTGTTTTTGATGTTAAAAGATGGGTTTTGTTTGTTTGTTTTATTTCTAAGTGGTTGATTTAAATTGTATTTTGTCTTTTCGGTAATTTCTAAAAACAAAAACTATAAGCTTTAAAATATGCAATAACCAAGTCGATCAATCAATCTCTTGGGTTTTGTGCCGGGCGTTGACGCTGCCGAACGCGAACAATTAGGTCTAAGCCAACCAGCTCTAAATCCGCGTTAATTTTGGGGACGCTGGGCCACTGCAGCATGTCACTAGGAATGTCTTCTAGCATCCCGGTGTCTTCGTGGTAGATGTGTGAGTGCGCATCAGTGCGCGAGTCATAAACCGTGCGCTCCTGATCTAAGCGCAGTGCGCGGAGCAGTCCTTTTTCAACAAACAGTGGCAAGGTGTTGTAGACGGTGGCGCGTGACAGACTGGGGAGATGGTGGCGTGCATGCAGCAAGATATCGTCGGCAGCCAAATGAACGGGGGCGTGGAGCAGAACTTGCGCAATCGCCACACGTTGGCGGGTTGGCTGAATGCCTGCATTGCGCAGACGCGTTTCAATGCTGCTAGTGGTCACGGTGTCTGTTATGTGGTGTTGGTGGGCCATGATGACGTTCGAGCGAGCCTGGATAAAACAATATCCGCAAACGGTGGAGACACCCTTTGCGGATCGGAGCCTAGTCCTTGCGCAAGCTTAGTGCTGCAAGGCCTTGGCTGGCCTTACATCACAGCTTACTTAGCAAAAGGCTGGGGACGTGGTGTCTTGTCGCTTGAAGGAGGCAAGATAGGCATGGCCAACTGAGGCTGTTCGCCAGTCAGTGTCTTCAGGAAGGCCACGATTTTGGCATTTTCTTCAGCAGTGAACTTTTTGCCCAGCTGGATGCGGCCCATGGTGTCCACGGCTTCACCCAAGGTGTCTGCAGCGCCGTCGTGGAAGTAGGGATAGGTCAGCTCGACGTTGCGCAGCGTAGGTACCTTGAAGTTGAAACGGTCTGCATCGGCACCGGTCACGGCAACGCGGCCTTCGGCTTCGTTGCTGGTCTTGTAGGGCTCGACAACACCCATGCGCTGGAAGGAGTTGCCACCCACTGCGGCGCCGTTGTGGCAAGCCACGCAGCCGCTGTCGCGGAACAATGCATAACCTTCCAGTTCGGTCTTGCTCAAAGCCTTGGCATCGCCCTTGAGCCACTTGTCAAAACGCGAGTTAGGGGTCACCAGTGTTTCTTCGAAAGCAGCAATCGCATCGGTCACTTGGTCAATGTCGATTTTGTCTTTCTTGAATACTTGCTTGAACTCCGTCTGGTAGCCAGGGATGGAGTTCAGCATGTCCACGGCCAGTTCGTGAGTGAACGCCATTTCGCCGGGGTTGGCGATGGGGCCGCCTGCTTGTTCTTTCAAAGAGCCGGCACGGCCATCCCAGAACTGCGCAACGTTCAAGCTGGAGTTCAGCACAGTGGGCGAGTTGATGGGGCCTTGCTGCCAGTTGTGACCAATAGAGGTCTTTAGATTGTCGCTACCACCCATGGACAGGTTGTGGCAGGAGTTGCAAGAGATGAAGCCGGACTTGGACAGGCGTGGATCGAACCACAGCTTTTTGCCCAGTTCAACCATGGCAGGGTTTGCTACCTTGGCTGCCACCAGAGGGGAGATGGGTTCGTTGTTGGGTTGCATGGCCCAGCTAGGGGCAGCAGCAAAACCAGCAACAACCATGGCAGCGGCAACGAGAGGACGCAGTTTGAGTTTCATGTGTGGCTCCAGAGCACTTGTCGTTTTGGAATACATGCCCTGCCGTTGCAGGCATTGCATGGCTATCTGCTCCGCCTAAGGGTGAGACCGTTGATGGCTACGGCAGTAGCGGTACCTCGGGTTGCACCGTTTAGACCCAGTCCAGATAGCAATTTGATTTCACTCGATACTGAAATTGGTGATATTGCGCAGTATCAAAAGAAACGACCTTGCAGAGCGCACGCAAGCGGGTATTTGCTGATGTTGTGAACATGCTGCGCTGCGTGAAAGTATGGATGTTGGATTGCTTTGAAAACATTACGTACAACACACAGGAGATCAGGGAGATGATCAGTAAATACGACCAGCATTTGGATCGCAACGCGGCCAACTTTGCAACGCTTACGCCACTGAGCTTTATGGAACGCACCGCATCGGTGTACCCGGAGCGCCTTGCCATCGTGCACGGCAATCTGCGTCAGACCTGGGGGCAAACGTATGCACGCTGCCGACAGCTGGCAAGCAGCCTGCAGCGCTCGGGTATTGGCAAAAATGACACAGTGGCCGTGATTTTGCCCAACACCCCGCCGATGGTGGAGGCGCACTTTGGTGTGCCGATGGCCGGTGCTGTACTCAACACCTTGAATACGCGGCTGGACCCGGAAGCACTGGCCTTCATGCTGGATCATGGCGAGGCGAAAGCACTGATCGTGGACCCCGAATTTGCTCCTGTTATTGCCAAGGCATTACCGCTGCGCACCCGCAAGGAGCCGTTGCTGGTCATTCAGGTGGAGGATGAGGTGTATGGCGAAGCCGCCGTGCAGGTGGGCTCGGTGCGCTATGAAGATTTTGTGGCGCAGGGCGATGCCGAATTTGCCTGGGAAATGCCCGAAGACGAGTGGGATGCAATTGCGCTGAATTACACCAGCGGCACCACCGGCAACCCCAAGGGCGTGGTCTACCACCACCGCGGCGCGGCCATCAATGCCATCAGCAACGTGCTGGAGTGGGATATGCCCAAGCACAGCGTGTACTTGTGGACGTTGCCAATGTTCCACTGCAACGGCTGGTGCTTCCCATGGACGGTGGCTGCGCGTGCGGGCGTGAATGTGTGCCTGCGCCGTGTAGAAGCCAAGGCGATTTTCGATGCCATTCGAGCGCATGGTGTCACGCATTACTGTGGTGCGCCCATCGTGCAGTCCTTGTTGGTAAATGCCTCAGATGAACTCAAACAGGGCTTGCCGGCAGGTGTGAAGGCCATGGTGGCAGGCGCTGCGCCGCCAGCTTCGATGATTGAAGGCATGGAAGCGTTGGGCTTTGATCTGACCCATGTGTATGGACTGACGGAAACCTATGGCCCGGCGACCGTCTGTGCCCAGCACAGCGCATGGAATGACTTGAACATTGGCGAACGTGCCCGGATGAATGCGCGCCAAGGCGTGCGCTACCACTTGCAGCGCGATGTGCGCGTGATGGATCCTGAAACCTTGCAGCCTGTGCCGTGGGATGGGGAGACCATGGGGGAAATCATGTTTCGCGGCAACATTGCCATGAAGGGTTATCTGCAAAATCCCCAAGCAACCGATGATGCCTTCCGGGGTGGCTGGTTTCACAGTGGTGATTTGGCGGTGCAGTACCCGGATGGTTACATCCAGATCAAGGATCGCAGCAAGGACATCATCATCTCGGGCGGGGAGAATATCTCTTCCATTGAAGTGGAGGATGTGCTGTACCGGCACCCCGCAGTGCTGGCTGCAGCCGTGGTGGCCAAGCCTGATGAAAAATGGGGCGAAACGCCTTGCGCCTTCTTGGAAATTAAGGCCGGTGCACAAGTTTCGGCGGAAGACATCGTTGCCCACTGCAAGCAGCACCTGGCGGGCTATAAGGTGCCGCGCACCGTAGTTTTTGGTGAGTTGCCCAAGACGAGTACTGGAAAAATTCAGAAGTTTGAATTGCGCAAACAAGTGGGGTCGGCCAGCGCGATTGCGGTCTGATTTCAGAATTGATAGCTTCTTGCGCTTGTGTACCCATCGTTTGAGGCTATTTTCTCCTTGCTGAGTAGGTGTCTTCCCTGTGGCGCATCACAGGTGTAGACCGGCCTATACTTACGGTTGCTCCGGGGTGTGCGAAAGCGCTGAGATGCGAGCCGCTGTGAAAACAGTGGCAAGCGAACCCGACGAACTTGATCCGGTTCATACCGGCGTAAGAAGAGCGGGACCCTGACGCAGGGCCATGGATGGACAGGCGCATTGGTTTTTTCTTGCCAGATACACGCCCAATATTCATCGGCACAGCGCACCCCAGGCGCTTCTCGCGCACTGGGGTTTTGTCTTTTTAAGGCACCCGGCGCGCAGAGGCCAAGGCTGAAATCACAGCATTTCAGTAGCACAGGCAAGACACCCGAAATGGGTCTGCGCCCGTGCAGGGGCAGATCAGAGCAGGGCCGCACTCCACGGAGCGTTTGATGAACTTCAACCGTTTTTTGGAGACTGCGATGAACGCCCCTGATTCCATCTTTACGCCACCAGCGTCTAACTTTGCTGGCAACGCCCCTGACGCCACCCGCTTTGCCGAGCTGCTGGCCCAGTCGCGCCAGCCGTTTCCGGCATCCACCAAAAGTTACCTGAGCGGGGTCATCCACCCTGCGCTGCGCGTGCCGGTGCGTGACATCGCGCTCACCAATGGCGAGCAGGTCAGCGTCTATGACACGTCCGGCCCCTACACCGACCCTGCGGTGAATATCGACGTGCGCAGCGGCCTGCCCAGCATTCGTGGCAGCTGGATTGAAGCGCGTGGTGACAGTGAGTACTACGTGGGTCGTCAGCGCGTGGCGCTGGACGACGGCGGCAAGCGCGGTGAAGAAGACCTGCGTGTGGAGCAGTTGCGTGCCGAAGCCGCCGCACTGCAGCGCCAGCCGCGTCGTGCGAAGTCCGGTCAGAACGTGACCCAGATGCACTACGCCAAGCGCGGCATCATCACGCCCGAGATGGAATATGTGGCCCTGCGCGAAAACGGCCGCCGTGAATGGATGGCGCAGTACCAGCAAGACGCAGCGCGTGAGCTGCGTCTGGCCGGCAACAGCATGGGTGCCAGCATCCCCAAGATCATCACGCCCGAGTTCGTGCGTGACGAAATCGCCCGTGGCCGCGCCATCATTCCCGCCAACATCAATCACCCCGAGATTGAGCCCATGGCGATCGGTCGCAACTTCAAGGTCAAGATCAACGCCAACATCGGCAACTCGGCTGTCACTTCCAGCATTGAAGAAGAAGTCGAAAAGCTGGTCTGGGCCATTCGCTGGGGTGCGGACAACGTGATGGATCTGTCCACCGGCAAGAACATCCACACCACACGCGACTGGATTGTGCGCAACTCGCCCGTGCCCATCGGCACCGTGCCCATCTACCAGGCGCTGGAAAAAGTCGGCGGCATCGCCGAAGACCTGACCTGGGAAATCTTCCGCGACACGCTGGTGGAGCAGGCCGAGCAGGGCGTGGACTACTTCACCATCCATGCAGGTGTGCGCCTGGCCTACATCCACCTCACGGCCCAGCGCCGCACCGGCATCGTCTCGCGCGGCGGCTCCATCATGGCCAAGTGGTGCATGGCCCACCACCGCGAGAGCTTCCTGTACGAGCACTTCGAAGACATCTGCGACATCATGAAGCAGTACGACGTGAGCTTCTCGCTGGGAGATGGCCTGCGCCCCGGTTGCGCATCGGATGCCAACGACGAAGCCCAGTTTGCCGAACTGGCCACGCTGGGTGAGCTGACGCAGGTCGCTTGGAAGCATGATGTGCAAACCATGATTGAAGGCCCCGGCCATGTGCCCATGCACATGATTCAGGCCAATATGACCGAGCAGCTAAAAGCTTGCCACGAAGCGCCGTTCTACACCCTGGGCCCGCTGACCATCGACATCGCCCCCGGCTACGACCACATTGCCAGCGCCATCGGCGCCGCCATGATCGGCTGGATGGGCACGGCCATGCTGTGCTATGTCACGCCCAAGGAGCACCTGGGCCTGCCCGACCGTGACGACGTCAAGCAAGGCATCATCGCGTACAAGATTGCCGCCCACGCGGCTGACGTGGCCAAGGGCCACCCCGGCGCACGCTCACGCGACG
>JAFAGF010000102.1 GCA_023422975.1 Pseudomonadota bacterium | reverse complement strand
CCCTCCAGGAGGCGACCGGCACGCGCGAAGGCGCTCACATCACGCTCGACAAGCGCCTGCCCGCCCAGGCGGGCCTGGGCGGCGGCTCGTCCGACGCGGCTTCGTGTCTGCTCGCGCTCAATCGCCTGTGGCGCACCGGGCTGTCGCTGCCCCAGCTCGAGCGCATCGGGCTTTCGCTGGGCGCGGACCTTCCGTTCTTCCTGCGCGGACGCAACGCCTGGGTCGAGGGAATCGGTGAGGAGATCACGCCGATCGAGGTGCCGTTTTCACGCTTCCTGGTGGTCAAGCCACCCCAGGGACTGGACACCGCGACGATCTTTCGTGACCCGGCGCTGAAACGTGACAGCAGGGCTGCTACAATCGCAGGCTTTGCTGCAAACCCGCTGCAGTTCGGTCGAAACGACCTGCAGCCCGTGGCCCAGCGGCTCTGCCCCCAGGTGGGCGAGGCGCTCGAGTGGCTGGCCCTACAGGGCCTGCCGGGCAGGATGACCGGGTCGGGCAGTGCGGGGTTCGCGCCGCTCGCCCCCGGACAGTCGGCCGCCGCGGTTCCGCCTTCGTGGCAGGGCTGGCGCGTGCGGGAGTGCAGCAATATGGAAGTCCATCCTTTGGCAGGGTGGGCCTCCAGCGACAGTTCATCGGTTGGTCGCTGATTTCAGCGGTCGACCCGTGTAGGGGAGTCGCCAAGTTGGTCAAGGCACCGGATTTTGATTCCGGCATGCGAGGGTTCGAGTCCTTCCTCCCCTGCCAAAATACCAAGCCCAGTCAGCGTAAGTTGACTGGGCTTTTTGCTGTCTGGGCGTGCCTTGCAGCCGTGCTCAGCTGCTGTACGCGGGCGTTGACGCCAGTGGGGTTGCAGCAGGGGCTTCAGCACAGGTGGCGCTGCACACTGTGTGCAGGTGCGCAGCAGGGCGAGCGTAGAAGTAGCCTTGCAGCAAATCAGCCCCTGCGTTGGTGCATCGTTGGTGCTGGGCTAGGGTCTCAATGCCTTCGCAGACCACCAGGGCACCCAGATCGTGAATCATCTCAATGAGCTTGGGCAAGATGATGGCCGCGCGCTGGTTGCTTTGCGCCTGGTGCACCAGTTGTTTGTCGAGCTTGACGATATCGGGCGTGAGTTGCCATAAGCGGTCAAAGTTAGAGTTCTGGCAGCCAAAATCATCCAAAGCGATCTGAAAACCCCGGTTGCGCCAGCCTTGAACGGCCAGCTGCAGCTGGGTGACATCACCGTGGCCGGCCTCCAGAATTTCCAGCACCACCTGTTGCGGGCGCAGGCCGCACAGCGCCAGCATGGCCTCAAAGGTCGCCCCGTAGTTGTGCGCGACGGCTTGCAGGTGCTGCGGGCTGACATTCAGAAAAAGCTGGGCCGTGCCTGGCTGCTGGCGCACAAAGTTCAACGCGTGCACCACGCGACACAGTCTGTCTAAATAGATAGCTGTTTGTGCAGTACTGGCAAGCGCAAAAGCCTGATTGGGCGCTAAATAGTTGCTGCCACCTGGCACACAGGGGCGCAGCAGGGCTTCGTAGGCGATAGCTTGCTGCTGCGTATTGAACAGTGGTTGAAAGTGGCTGTGCAAATCCAGCCCGGAAAAATGCCCCATGGCCCTGCCGTCGGCGTGCTGCTGCAAGGGCAGCGGCGCGGTGAGGGGGCGGTCTTCTGCAGAAAAAAGCGCTTGTAGCTGTTGAAAAGCGGTCATGAAAAAGCAAAACGGCGTAGGTGGGCCATGCACGGTGGCTGCAAACAAGGTCTGCGCCATTGGAATGCTTTTTTAATGACTGTTAGCTATAAGTAAAAAACCGCAGGCAGACCGGTGCAGAGGGCTCTCGGATGGCAGCTGGCGCGCGGTGGGTGCGCCAAACTGCGCAGAAACTGAAGAAACCGGATCAGCGCTGCACCACCTGCACCTGCAGAGCTTGGCCGCTGTCGATGATCTGGAACAGGCGGTCAATATTGGGGTGGCTGCCGGGGTGCTGGCGCGCGGCTTCGGTGTGTTCGGCAAACAACTGCAGCCCTTCGTGGGCGGCCGCCACGGTGATCTGGCCGCCATGCTTGGCTGCCAAGGCGTGGTACAGGCGCACCGAGCCTGCTTTGCCCGGCTGGTTGGCAATGGTGGCGACTAGTTGGCCCTGGGCGTTGGACAGCTGGAGTTCAGCCACATGGTCGACGGAAGGCAGTTGTTGCAGGTTATCGGCAAAGGCCATGGCAAGTTTTCTCAGAAAATTAAAGAAAAAAAGGAGCAAGCAAGCATTGTGCCTGCGGGGCTAAAGCGATGTATGTGTGCGAATGGCGTGATGCGAGAGTTATTCAGCATCGAAAGCGGCAATGCGGTGTTCGGCATGCTCCAGCAGCCACAGCTTGCGCTTGGCGCGAGTCATGGCGACATACAGGCGGTTGCGTTCCAAAAATGCGGTGGCTTTGGCGGCCGGGGCGGGAAAGCGTCCGGGCTGGAGGAACGGCAAGGCCACATAGTCAAACTCCTGCCCCTTGGCCTGTTCAATACTGAGCAACTGGAAGTCAAAGCCTGACCCGTAGCTCCATGCCTTTTGGGTACGCAGTGCCATGGCCGCCACCTGCTGCAAGACTTGGGGGGCGCTCAAGCCTTCAATGGCAGCCATCAGGCTTTGCACGCGCGCGCGCAGGCGGGCTTTGTCGGCATCAGGCATGGGTGTGCCCGCAAACAGCCCCCATACATCGGCTTGTTCGAGCAGTGCGCGGGCATCGCTTTGCAGTGCCAGGGGCAGCTGCAAAAAGTTACCGAAGGCCGCAAAGTTGCGCTGGCCGCCTTGCAGGCTGTGTTCTCCCAGCAGAAAGCGCCACAGGATGTGTGGGTTCGCGTGCATCTGCGCCGCCATGGTGGGCAGTTCGCTGTCAGCGTGCTGCTGGTCGACGCGGCCTTTGCCAAAGTACAGCGCGCCATCAATGAATGCAGCCAGGATGTGGGCATCCAAAATACAGGTGCTGCTTTTCCAGTCGGGCGCTTGCATGCCGTGGGCATACAGCAGCCCCAGCAGCAAGGCAATTTCACGGTGCAGGTAAAAGTGCTGCA